>NZ_JADPKQ010000308.1:0-12261 GCF_023074015.1 Bradyrhizobium sp. 142 | reverse complement strand
CGCACGCTCCGGCGCCGCAGCCAGACCGATGGCATGAGGTGGGAGACGATCAGTCGCCTCGCCTGTGACTGCCTCCCCAGGCCCAACATCCGTCATCCTTGGCCGCGAGCACGCTTCGCCGTCACTCACCCGAGGTGGGAGCCGTATGCGGGAAAGCCGCACGTACGGATCTGTGCGGGGGGCGCTCAGCAATGAGCGTCCCTACCGCGACCGCTGCGCTCGCAATGACGAGGTTGCAGCCTTCTCATATCACCTGATGCACCTCGATCACCACGCGGTCCGCATGCCGCGCGGCTGACGCCACGAAGATGTGCTGCATCAGCCAGCGGTACTTCTCATGCCCGGTCTCGAATCTGGGGATAGTGCGGAAATAAATCAGTTTTGGATCGACCGGCTCGCCGCGCTTGAGCTTCTGGAGCAGCTGCACCGGGCCGAAGCGGATGCCCTTGTTCTCGACATAGACGGTGGCGCCGTCGTCGGTCTCGAAGGCGTATCTGGCTTCGAGATCGATCAGCTTGTTGGGGCGGATGGTCTGGAAATCGGCGCCGAACGGCAGCACCTTGCCGGTGATCGCGCCCGCCACCTCGCCGCCGACAATCGGAATGATGCGGCGAACACCGATGCCGGTCTCGCCGGCGGTGACGACGTCGCCGATGCGGGCGGTGATGGTGAAGACATATTTGGCTTCGAGGGCCGGTGTGGCCATCGCTTCGCCTCTCAATGCGCCATCATGCGCGTCGGCAGCCACGTCGCCAGCAATGGAAACGCGATCAGGATCACCAGGCGCACGAGATCCGTCGCCACGAACGGGATCACGCCCTTGAAGATCGTCGAGAAGGACACGTCCTTCACCACGCTCTTGATGACGAAGACGTTCATGCCGACCGGCGGATGGATCAGGCCGAGCTCGACGGTCATGACGATGATGACGCCGAACCAGATCGGGTCGAAACCGAGATGCATGATGACGGGGAAGATGATCGGCACCGTGAGGATGATCATCGCCATGGCGTCCATCAGGCAGCCGAGCACGAGATACATCACCATGATCAGCGCGAGCACGCCGTAGGCGCCGAGGCCGAGGCCGGTCAGGAATTCCGTGACCTTCTGCGGGGTCTGCGTCACCGTAAGGAAATAGCCGAAGATCAGCGCGCCGATCAGCACGGTGAACACCGCGGCCGCGGTGCGCGTCGCCTGCAGCAGTGAAGCCAAAATCTTTTCGCGGTCGAGCCGTCCCGTCAGCACGCCGATGATGAAGGCGCCGGCGGCGCCGACACCGCCGGCTTCGGTCGGCGTGAAGCGCGGCAGGAACGGCAGGCCGTAGAGGCCGCCGATCACGAACACGAACAGCAGCACCGGCGCCCAGATGTCCTTCAATCCGGCAAAGCGCTCGCGCCACGGCAGCACCTTGCCCTTGGGCAGCAAGTCAGGGCGGAAATAGCCGATCAGGCCGATCGTGATCATGTACATGGTCATCGCCAGCAGGCCCGGAATGATGCCAGCGATGAACAGCTTGCCGATGTCCTGCTCAGTGATGATGCCGTAGACCGCAAGCACGGTGGAGGGCGGCAGCATCGCGCCGAGCGTGCCGCCGGCCGCGATCACGCCGGTGGCAAAGGATTGCGGATAGCCGAAGCGGCGCATCTCGGGATAGGCGACCGCGGAAAAGGTCGCGGCGGTCGCGACCGACGAGCCGCAGATCGCGGCGAAGCCGCCGCAAGCGCCGACGGTGGCGATGCCAAGCCCGCCGCGCAAATGCCCGACAAAACCATTGGCGGCACGGAACAGCTCGCGGCTCATGCCGGAATTGCTGACGAAGGAGCCCATCAGCAGGAACATCGGGATGACGCCGAAGGTGTAGTCGGTAACCGTGCGCATCGAGGTCTGGCCGACCAGCTTGAGCGCCGGCGTGGCGCCGACGAGATAGGTGAAGCCGGAGACGCCGACGAGCCCCATCGCCATGCCGACGGGCACGCGCAGCAGCATCAGGGCGAACAGGGAAACGAAGCCGAGAACGGCGACGGCATCGGTGCTCATGTTTACTCCGTCGCCTTCAGCTTGGGGTCGTGCATTTCTTCGGGATGGAAGATCAGCCGGTAAGTGCGGATCGCGATCAACAGCACGGCGGAGACGTCGCCGATCCAGGCGATCGCGAAGAACGGCCAGGTCGGCATGTGCATGTCGAAGGTCTGGACGTTGTCGTTGTAGGTGCCGCGCACCTTGTCGAACAGGGTCCAGGTCTGCACGGAGACGACGAACAGCAGCACCAGCGTTGCGAACACGTCGATCCAGCGCTGGTACCGCGGCCCGACATTGGCCCAGACGAGGTCAACGGTGATGTGGGTGCCGCGATAGGAGGTCGCGGCGATGCCCCAGAAAATGAGGATGCCGAGCAACATGCGGCCGATGTCGAAGCTGTCCGGAATCGAATAGTTCAGCGTGTTGCGCAGCAGCACCGACAGGAAGATGTCGAGCGCGACAATGCCGACAAAGCCGGCCGCGATCCATTCGATCGAATCGATAACGCGATCCATCCAGCCGCGCTTCATGCGTGTGTCCTGCTCAAGATGAGTACGAGTTGCATCAACAGCGGTGCCGCGCTCCCTCTCCCGCTTGCGGGGGAGGGCTGGGGTGGGGGTATATCCGCAATGAACGATCCCAACGTGGAGAGAGCCCCCACCCGGCGCTTCGCGCCGACCTCCCCCGCAAGCGGGAGAGGTGCAGCGAGTTCGCGGCTGCAATTCGGCGTCACTCCGCCAGCGCGTTGTACTTCTTCAGCGACGCCTTCAAATCCGCCAGTGCCGCGTCCGGATCGGCGCCGGCCTTCTTGGCGCCGTCTGACCAGGTCTTGACCAGCGGCTCGGCGGCCTTCTTCCAGGCGGCGGTCTGCTCGGGTGTCAGCTTGTAGACTTCGTGGCTGGATTCCGCCTTCACCTTGTCGATGCCGGCGTCCTCGAACTTGCCCCAGTGTTCGCCGACCACACCCGCCATCTCGGTCGAGCAGTTCTTGTCGATCGCGGCCTTCTGCTTGTCGGACATCGCATTGTACTTGTCCTTGTTGATCACGAACACGAACGTCGTGGTGTAGAGCGGCGCCTCCATGTCGTACTTGGTGACCTTGTCGATACCGAACAGCACCAGCGAGCCCCACGGGAAGGTGACGCCGTCGGCCACGCCGCGCTCGATGATGTCGCGCACTTCAGGCGCGGACGACTGCACATTGGTGCCGCCGAGCGAGGTGACGAAATTGGCCATGGTGGCATGGGCCGGGCGGATCTTCAGGCCCTTCACGTCCTCCGGCGTCACGATCTTCTTGGTCCGGGAGTGGAAGGACGAGGGCGAATGGACGAAGGCGAGGCAATATTTGACATCCTTCATCTCCTTCTCGGCATACTTCCGATACCAGGCATCCAGCCCCATCGAGCCGCCCTTGGCGTCCGAGATCAGGAATGGCAGCTCGCCGGCGCCGACGATCGGGAAGCGGCCGGGCTGATAGCCGGGATTGACATAGGTGACGTCGGCGATGCCGTCGCGCGCCATGTCGTAATGATCAAAGGCCTTGCCGAGCTGCTGGGCCGGGAACACCTTGCCCTTGATGGTGCCGCCGGACTCCTTCTCCACCGCGGCCGCCCAGTCTTCTAGCGATTTTTGCAGCGGATGCGAGGCCGGCACCCAGTGCGAGATCTTCAGGTCGAAGGTCTTGTCCTGCGCGAACGCAGGCGTCGCGCATGCTGCCAGCAGCAAAGCCAGACACGCTTCTTCATCGGTCGTCTCTCCCTTTTCGACGGCGGGCTTCGATGGCCCGGTCTCTTTAATTAACATGTTATCTAATTGGTCGGCGCATTCAAGCAGGAACTGGCGCCTTGCCAGGCTATCTACGTCAGGCCATGTTGCATGGATTTGTCGCTGCCAGGCGACGAGCCGTCCCCTTTTGCTCAACCGTTATATGTTATAATTATCCTGCGCGGAGCAACGCAACAAGCGAGCCGCAACGAAAGCCTACAGGATCGGAAGGAGCAAGTATTGCGGACAAAAGTCGCAATCGTCGGGGCAGGGCCGGCAGGATTGTTGCTTGGGCAACTGCTGCACGCCTACGGTATCGACAATGTCATTCTGGAGCGGCAGAGCCCCGACTACGTGCTTGGGCGCATCCGCGCCGGCCTGCTGGAGGAGGGAACTGTCGCGCTGCTCGACCAGGTCGGGGCAGGCGCACGGGCGCATGCCGAAGGCCTAGTGCATGAGGGTATCGAGCTTGCCTTTTCCGGCCGCCGTCACCGCATCGACATGAAGGCTGCGACCGGCAAGACGGTCATGATCTACGGCCAGACCGAGGTCACGCTCGACCTGATGAACGCGCGCAAGGCGGCCGGCCTCTCCACGGTCTACGAGGCCAGGGACGTGCAGCCGCATGACTTCGACGGAAGTCATCCGCGCGTAACCTGGGTCAAGGACGGCGTCACCCACAAGATCGATTGCGACTTCATCGCCGGCTGCGACGGCTTTCACGGCATCAGCCGCGCCAGCGTTCCGTCCTCGGCGATCGAGGAGTTCGAGCGCATCTATCCATTCGGCTGGCTCGGCATCCTGTCCGAGACGCCGCCGGTCAGCCACGAGCTGATCTACTCCAACCACGCCCGCGGTTTCGCACTCTGCACCATGCGGTCAATGAAGCGCAGCCGCTATTATGTGCAGTGTTCGCTCGACGATCATGTCGATCAGTGGCCGGACGACCGGTTCTGGGATGAATTGAAGCGCCGGCTCGACCAGAAGGCGGCCGACAGCCTCGTCACCGGCCCATCGATCGAGAAGAGTATCGCACCCTTGCGCAGCTTCGTCGCCGAACCGATGCGCTTCGGCAAGATGTTCCTTTGCGGCGACGCCGCCCACATCGTGCCGCCGACCGGCGCCAAGGGGCTGAACCTGGCGGCCTCCGACGCGCATTACCTCTCGGCCGCCTTGCGCGAGTTCTACGACGAGAAGTCGAGCGCCGGCATTGATGCCTATTCGGCGAAGGCGCTGGCGCGAGTCTGGAAGGCGGTACGCTTCTCCTGGTGGATGACCTCGATGCTGCACAAATTTCCCGACACCGGCACCATCGGCGCGCGCATCCAGCTCGCCGAACTCGACTACGTCACGCAATCGCAGGCGGCGATGACGTCGCTGTCGGAGAATTACGTGGGGCTGCCGTTTTAGGGCGAACTGTCACCACGTACTCCGTCATTGCGAGCGAAGCGAAGCAATCCAGACTGCCTCTGCGGAGACAGCCTGGATTGCTTCGTCGCAAGGGCTCCTCGCAATGACGCGGAGCCCATTTCAAACAGCCGCGCAAATTCCGTTTAAAACTTTGTAGGCGGTGAAACTGTCATCCACATCGCGTTCAATGGCGGCAACCAACGATGCGAGACAGCAATGACCAGCACCGACATTCCCGCGGGCTTCGAGCCGCATTTCCGTAAAGCGCCGCTCACCGATCCCTGGGAGCCGCTCTACTCGAAGAAGACCGACAAGGCCGTGATCATCGGGCTGCACCTGGCGACACCGCACACCAATGCACGCGGGCTGATCCATGGAGGGCTGATCGCTGCGCTGGCCGACGCCGTCATGGGCTATAGCTGCGCGCAGGCGACGGGCTGGACCACGTCGTTCGTGACGGTCTCGCTGTCCATCGACTATGTCGGCGCTGCCGAGATCGGCCAATGGCTCGCGGTTGCGGGCGAGGCCATCAAGACCGGCAGCACGATCTGTTTCGCGCAGTGCCTGGTCAAGGCCGACGATGCGGTGATCGCACGCGCCAGCGGCACGTTCCGTGTGGTGCCGAAGAAGGGGTAGGCCCTGCATTCTCCGTCGTCATGCCCGGGCTTGTCCCGGGCATCACGTCTTCGGTGCCGCATACGTGGCAGCCCGTGGATGGCCGGGACATAGGCGAGCGGAAGCGACGCCGTCCTTCGGACGGCTATGTCCGGCCATGACGGCGAGAGTGGCGCTACCCAAATCTCCAATCCGCCGTCTCGACCACGAGATCGATGAACGCGCGCACCTTGGCCGAGAGCAGGCGCGAGGTCGGATAGACGATGTGGATCGGCAGCGCCGGCTGCTCGTACTTCGCCAGCACGATTTTCAGCCGCCCGCGCTTCAGCCCCTCGGCGGCCTGATAGGCCAGCACCCGGGTGACGCCGCCGCCGGCCTCGGCATATTGCAGCGCTGCGTCGGCGCTGTTGCTGACGAAGCGCGGGCTTGGTGTGACCTCGATGTCGCGTCCGTCGCACAGGAAACGCCACGCGGTCGCCGGACCGAACTGGATGGTCTGGTGCTCCAGCAATCCCTCCGGCTTCGTTGGTTCGCCGTGGCGCTTCAGGTAGCTGGGCGCGGCCACGACGATCCGCCGCATCTCGCCGACCTGGCGCGCGACGAGCGAAGAGTCGGCGAGATGGCCGATCCGCACTGCGGCGTCGACGGCATCTTCCACCAGGTTGACGAGGTGGTCCGACAGCCGCAATTCGCAGGCGACCTCGGGATAACGCTTGAGATAGGCGGTCATGACCGGCCCGACATGAAGCCGGCCGAAGCCGACCGGCGCCGACACCACGAGGCGCCCGCTCGGCCGGTTGCGTTCGTCCCGGGCCGAGCCGTCGGCCTCCTCGACATCGGCGAGGATGCGCCGCGCGCGTTCCAGATAACGCGTGCCGACGTCGGTCAGGGTCACTTGCCGCGTGGTCCGCTGCAACAACCGCGCGCCGAGATGCTCTTCGAGTGCCGCGATCAGCCGCGTCACCGCCGAGGGCGACAGCCGCAGCTTGCGCGCCGCCGGCGCAAAGCCGCGCAGATCGGCTACAGTGACGAAGACATGCATGGCTTCGAGGCGGTCCATGGCATCATTGCATATGCTGCAATGATGAAGTGTCAAGCGGACTGATTGTTTTAGCCGCTGAACGGTCCATTTTAGACTCCGAAAGACGCAGGAACGCGCGGGATTTCAGGAGATGTTCCGATGACAGGTGTAGTGCATACTTTTGCCAGCGACGTGGCCTTCACGCCGGCGGTGAAATCGATCCAGGCCCGCAAAGGTTCGCGGCAGGCCTACGCCCGTGCCGAGCAGCACGGCTGGCGCACCGAGGTCGACGAAAATCTGGCCGCCTTCCTGGCCGATGCCAACAGCTTCTATTTCGCCACCGCCGCGGCGGACGGCCAGCCCTACATCCAGCATCGCGGCGGGCCGAAGGGCTTTTTGAAGGTGCTGGACAAGCAGACGCTCGCCTTTGCCGATTATGCCGGCAACCAGCAATTCATCAGCCAGGGCAATCTGTCGGAGAATCCCAGGGCCTACATCTTCATCATGGACTACGCCCATCGCCGCCGGGTCAAGATCTGGGGCGAGGCGCGCGTGGTCGAGGACGACGACGCGCTGACGCAGTCCTTGATGCCGAAAGGCTATCGCGCGCGGCCCGAGCAGGCGATCGTGTTCAAGATCGCGGTCTGGGACACCAACTGCCCGCAGCACATCCCGCAGAAGTTCGACGCCGCGGATGTCGCAGCGGCGCTGGCGGCGAGGGATCAGCGGATCGCGGAGCTCGAGGCGGAGGTCGCGGCGCTGAAGAGGGAAGAAGGCGTTGTGAGCCACTAAATCGCGTTTGGCCTCACGCGGGTGGCGAGATTTTCCCTCTCCCCTTGTGGGAGAGGGTGGCTCGCCGCGGAGCGGCGAGACGGGTGAGGGGTGCTTCTCCGCGAGTGAGGCTCTCACAATTGAGCTCGCCGATAGAACCCCTCATCCGGCGCTTCGCGCCACCTTCTCCCACAAGGGGAGAAGGGAGGAGGAGTTCGCGGCGGCGCTACAACACTACAACACGCTCGCGCCTTCGTGCTGGAAGCCGAGATAGCTGGCGGCGACCTGTTCGTTTGCAGCAATGTCGCTGGCCTTGCCGCTGAGCACGAACTCGCCGAGCTCCATCACATAAGCCTGGTCCGCGATCTTCAGCGCTGCCTGCGCGTTCTGTTCGACCAGCAGCACGGAGACGCCGCTGGCGCGGAGCTCGGTGACGATGCGGAAGATGTCGGCGACGATGATCGGCGCAAGGCCGAGGCTCGGCTCGTCCAGCATCAGAAGTTTCGGCGCGCCCATCAGCGCGCGGCCCATCGCGAGCATCTGCTGCTCGCCGCCGGAGAGCGTGCCGGCAAGCTGCTTGCGCCGCTCCTTGAGCCGCGGAAACAGCGTATAGACCTGCTCGATCGATCTCTTAGCCTTGCTCTTCTCGATGCGGAAGGCACCGAGCTCGAGATTGTCCTCGACGTTCATGGTCACGAACAATTCGCGGTGCTCCGGGACGAGCCCAAGTCCCATGGCGACGCGGTCCTCGATATCGAACCGCGCCAGGTCCTGTCCGGCAAAGCTCACGCGGCCCTTCAGCGGCAAAATGCCCATAATGGCGGAGAGCAGCGTGGTCTTGCCGGCGCCGTTGGCGCCGACGATGGTGACGATCTGGTTGACACCGACCTCGAGCGAGACCGAACGGACCGCCTCGACCTTGCCATAGGCGACATGCGCGTCGGTGACGGACAACAGCGCGCTCATGCCGCCACTCCGAGATAGGCCTTGATCACTTCGGGATTGGTCTTGATCGTGGCGGGCGTTCCTTCCGCGATCTTGGTGCCGAAATCGAGCACCACGATGCGGTCGGCGAGATTCATCACAAAGCCCATGTCATGCTCGACCAGCAGCACGCTCATGCCGCCGTCGCGCAAATCGCGCAGCAGCGTGGCGAGACGCTGCTTCTCCATGTGGCGCAGGCCCGCGGCCGGCTCGTCGAGCAGCAGCAGCATCGGGTCGACGCACAGGGCGCGCGCGATCTCGACGATGCGCTGTTGGCCGAGCGACAGGCTGCCTGCGAGCTGATGCATTTGCTCGCCGAGCCCGACCCGCTCGATCTGGCGCGCGGCTTCTGCAAGCAATTTGGCTTCATCGGCGCGGTCGAGTCGCAGCATCGAGGAGATCGGCCCGGAGTGGCCGCGCAGATGCGCGCCGATCGCGACGTTCTCCAGCACGGTCATGTCGGGCACCAGCTTGACGTGCTGGAAGGTGCGGGAGATGCCGAGCTTGACGATCTCCTGCGGCGGCGCGTTGTCGACCTTCTTGCCGAGCACCGAGATCGAGCCGGAGGTGGCCGACAGCACGCCGGTGATCAGGTTGAAGGTCGTGCTCTTGCCGGCGCCGTTCGGCCCGATCAGCGCGACGATCTCGCGGGCCTGGACGTCGAAGGACACGTTATTCACCGCAATCACGCCGCCGAACTGCTTTCGCGCTTTCTCGACCTGGAGCAGGACGTTGGACTGGCTCTGTGCGCGGGTGCGCGCCTCGAGCTTGAGTGAGGTGTCCGGCTTCTTGCCACTGGTGCGCTCGGGCAGCAGCGACATCAGCCAGGGCCAGACGCCGCCAGGCGCAAGCTGTAATAGCGCCACCAGCATGATGCCGAACACGATGGTCTCGACCTGGCCGGAGCCGGGCAGGATCAGCGGCAGATAGCTTTGCAGCACCTCCTTCAGGACCACGACGATCGCCGCGCCGAGCACGCCACCCCAGACATAGCCGGCGCCGCCGACCACCGCGATGAAGAGATATTCGATGCCGGCCTGCGCCCCGAACGGCGTCGGGTTCACCGCGCGCTGGAGGTGGGCATAGAGCCAGCCGGAGAGGCCGGCGAGCACGGCGGCGTGGATGAACACCAGCATCTTTGCGCGCGGGGTCTGGACGCCGAACGCTTCGGCCGCGACGTGGCCGCGCCGGAGCGCGCGAATGGCGCGGCCAGTGCGCGAATCCAGGAGGTTCATGGTGAGCAGCGCCGAGAGGATCACCGCAACCCAGATCGCATAATAGATCGAACCGGGAGAGAGCATCTTGAACGAGCCCACCGACAGCGGCGGGATCGCCGAGATGCCGTCATTGCGGCCCAAAAATTCCAGCTTGCTGAACAGGTAGAAAAGCCCGAGTCCCCAGGCCAGGGTGCCGAGCGGCAAATAATGGCCGGAGAGGCGGACCGTGACCAGGCCGAGCAGCACCGCCAGCAATCCGCTGACGACGAGCGACAACGGCAACGTCAGCCAGGGCGACAGGCCGTAGGTCGTCGACAGCACCGCCGTGGTGTAGGCGCCGAAGCCGACGAAGGCGGCCTGCCCGAACGAGGTCAGGCCGCCGACGCCGGTGAGGAGCACGAGGCCCATGGCGACGAGCGCGGTGAGGCCGATATTGTCGAGCAGCACGATCCAGAACGGCGGCATGCCCGGCACGAACGGGATCGCCGCCATCACGAGCGCGAAGAGGAGGATGGGAAGCCGGCTCTGCATCGCGCGTCAGTCCTTCTCTTCCTCGACCGCGGGCGCGGCGAGCGAGCGCAGCAGCAGCACGGGGATCAAGAGCATGAAAACGATGACCTCCTTGTAGTTGGAGGCGTAGAACGACGAGAACGCCTCGACGATGCCGACGAAGATTGCCGCAACCGCCGTCAGGGGGTAGCTGACGAGGCCGCCGATGATCGCGGCGACGAAGCCCTTCAGGCCGATCAGGAAACCGCTGTCGTAATAGAGCGTGGTGATCGGCACGATCAAAATGCCCGAGAGCGCGCCGATCACCGAGGCAAGCAGGAAGGCGATCTGTCCCGACAACGAGGTGCGGATGCCGGCGAGCCGCGCGCCGAGCCGGTTGACGGCGGTGGCGCGCAGCGCCTTGCCGTAGAGCGTCAGGCCGAAGAACAGCCATAGGCCGACGATGAAGGCGATGGTAATGCCGTAAACCGCGATGCTTTGCCCGGTGAAACGCAGCGCGCCCGCGGTGAACGAGGTCGACAGCACGGCGGGCCCGCGCTGGCCTTCGGCGCCGAAGAACAACAGGCCCAGTCCCTGAAGCGCCAGATGGACGCCGACCGAGGCGATCAGCAGCACCAGCACGGAGGTGTGCGCCAGCGGCTGGAACGCAATGCGGTAGAGATAAAGGCCGATCATCGCGACGATCACCAGCGACAGCACGATGCAGATCGCCACCGGCGGCTTCTGGCCGGCGAAATAGAGCGTCACCGCCAGCACGATCGCCGGCAGCACGACGTTGGCGAGGAAGGCGCGCACGACCAGCCGCGTGTGCAGCGCCTGCCGTGCCACGAACAGGTCGAACACAAAGGCGGCGATGCCCATGGCGAGCGCGAGCTTTGCCGTGCCCGGCATCTGGCCGGCCGCAAGCGAGGCATAGGTCAGCGCGCCATAGGTGACGAACTCGCCCTGCGGGATCAGGATGACGCGGGTGACGGCGAACACCAGCACCAGCGCCAGGCCGAGCAGCGCATAGATCGCGCCATTGGTGATGCCGTCCTGCAGCAGGAACAGCATGATAGTGGTGTTCAAGACCGGACGCTCCCCCTCAAGATCCGGACCCGTCCCGCGATCGCGGTGGATGGTCCGGCTACAGCCATTGAAAAACGCTGACGATATTTGATATGATCCATAACAATTATCAAATATAACATCAAGGGCGGTGGGGACGACCCTCCCGAACTTAACGGGATTGCGAGCATGAGGCGATGACCGTTTTGAAAACCTCCGAAAAACCGGCCGAGGCGGCCAGGGGCCGCAAGGACGCGGCCGAAGGGTCTTCCGAAGCACTCCAGCTCGGCGAGCTCTCCGAGCAGCTGGGCTATGTGCTCAAGCGGGCGCAGCTCAAGGTGTTCGAGAACTTCCTGCGCTGCATGGCCTCGCTCCAGCTCACGCCGGCGCAGTTCTCCGTGCTGCTGCTGGTCGAGAAGAATCCGGGGCGTAACCAGACCGAAATCGCCTCGACGCTGGGCATCCTGCGCCCGAATTTCGTGGCCATGCTCGACAATCTAGAGAGCCGCGACCTCTGCGCGCGGATCCGCTCCACCAACGACCGCCGCTCGCACATCCTGGTGCTGACCGACCAGGGCAAGGCCGTGCTGACGCGGGCGAAGAAGCTGGTCGCGACCAAGCATGAGGCGCGGCTCAACGACCTGCTCGGCTCCGCCAACCGCACAGCCCTGATCGCGATGCTGTCGAAGATCGCGAATGAGTTTTGAGTGCCGGTCTCTTTCACCCTCCCCCTCCAGGGTAGGGCAATCGCATATGGGTGCACGATGCGGCGACATCGGCAGCGGGCTCCCTCTCCCGCTTGCGGCAGGGCTGTCCCGGGAATGATTCACTATGCCGCAGCGCATGCCCGGCAAATCCAGCGTGAACCGGATACTTTCTGGTTGTCGAGACACAGAAAAGGGC
>NZ_JADPKQ010000228.1:0-12333 GCF_023074015.1 Bradyrhizobium sp. 142 | reverse complement strand
TCGTCTGCTCATCGTCTCTCCTGATTCGCGGGCCTATCGTGCCCGTCGTCAGGCAGAAACTCCACTTAACGTCCTGTGCAGATTTCCGGAGCCGGCTCTATCACCTTTAAATCGAGGAGGTCCAGAGCGCGGTTCTGTATGAGGCGAGTTTGATCAAGGCCGGTAATCACCGCAGCTTCACTCAGCCGGTAGATTTCCTTGCTTTTTGAGGTGTCCGAGAACGTGATTTTTTCCGGGGCGTCGTAGATTTCCTCATCTGTCAATGTGATGCCGTCGGGGAAAAGAAACGCATATTTGTCATCGTTCATGTCTATGTATTTGGGACGAAGGCGCGCTGATAGTTTTTTGGTCTGCTCGGAAAATGCCAACCTTAACGATTGTAACGATTGGTAGCTTCGGCGCTTCACAAGCAAATCGACCATCGCCTCCATACCAGCTTCTGGGACAACTTTCGGCGCGATCGCAACCATTTCTGAAATTAGTTTTGGATCGGCTCCTCCGGAGTGAGTGTAGAGTCGATTAAGCTCAAGCAGAATTTGAAACTGGGCTAGTGCGACGTCCGACTCGTCCCAGCGAGTTGGATAGACTGGGTCGCCCGGCAACCAAGGAAAGATGTCTCTGGAGCTTTTTGCTGTGCGTAGAAGTTTTAGATTATCGTGGAGTGCTGAGAGCTTTTTTGAGATTTCAGAATTGTCGGACTCGGCAAATGCGTCAGCAGTAGAGCAGGTAAGCTCTCCGCTCGGTAGAAATCTTTTTCGCATTTTGTCGTCCACCTCGGAAAAGACGGCAATCTCTGCTGAGTTCACTGGGCAGTATTTCTTTTGTACCGTCCCGTCTATGCCGTGCTTCGGTGTTCGACACGACTTGAACAACTCTATTCCACATCGAGGATTGCGGTCGGAGGCGAGCACCTCAAAAGTCGCTTCGAAATTGCATTGCATGAACCACCAGTTACTACCTCTGTTACCGTCATTGCTGTATTCGCCTGTGCGATGCCCTTTCGTCACTTGGAAGGTGACGATCGTTTCGTAGTTGATGAATCCTAACTTCGCATCAGTGTGGGTGCTGTACGGGGGCAAGTCCCTCATTCCAGTCCAAGTAACCTGTCCCGGACCATTCCGCTTATTGAGGTCATAGCCCGCATTATACGTGCTCTCCATTTGGTCATCGTTTGGATAGGAATAATCAGTTACGTCGAGCACTTTGTTGAAGATTTTTCTCCGTGTGCCGTCATCATTTGCCATCAACTGACAATTCACAGTGGCGGCGTTATCACCAGGGTTCTGTTCGTTGAAATGGCCAAAGAAGATGCCTGTGGCCTGCACCTTGGATCTCAGCAGGCATTGTCGATATTTTTCTACACCGCACTCTTCTGTTCGGGTATCGGCATAAATGACTCGATCTGCCGGGATCGAGCATGGCACACCTTTGTCGTCGTGATTTTGGTAGATGACGGGGCCTTCACACGACTGAGCGTAAGGTTCCGAACTCCAACCAACCAACCCTAGAATTATCCCGAACTCGAAAAGATGTCTTATGTGCATCTCAAACCTCCTTATTAGTCAAAAAAGAAGGATCGGCCTAGATGGTGAGACGGATAACTCGACCATCTAAACGATCGAGCGCAACCAGAAGGCGAAACGTATCCGCTTTCGCAACAACTAGCCAGTTAGTTTTGGTGTTTTTCTCTCAGCAACGCGTGCAGAAAGTCACTGGCATGGTCATACGTGACGCTGCCGTTCGCGATCTCGCGAGCGCGCGGGCAAAGCACCCTGCTGACCGTTTCGGGGCCGAGTGAGTCGGCTCGGGCCGACCATAGATCGAGCAGATCGTCGGGGATATTTTCGCTCGTTCCAAACAATTTCATCAGACGATATTCGCCCTAGGATTGATTGTCGTGGTGAGCCTTGACGGCAAAAAGCGCAAAAAAGCCACGGAACGCGTCACGGGAAACGGCGAGTCAGCTCCTCCTTCAGCTGTCGTTCCGCTATCCAGATAGAACTCTTGATCGCGCCCTTCAGGCATCCCGGCTTGCTGCCACAGCTCATATGCGCGGCACTCGATGTCCTTTTGGGTTGACGGACCTGCCATGTGCGTTACTCCCGATGAGGCCAAGGGCGGCTTCAAAGTAGCTGAGGCCTTATGCCGACTTGGTGCCAAGGAAAACTGGAGGTCGACGATCGCGCCTAGTCGCCACATTGTTTCGGCGCGTCATCGTAAACGCCGACCGCAATGATCTCGTAGGGCATTGACCAGCGCAGCGCGTCGCCGCCATGGCGGATGCGCCAGGAGACTAAGGCAAGGTCCACTCGCGGAATTCCGAGCACGAGCATGCAGTCGCCGACCTGCAATGACTTCTGCTTCTCGTCAGGTGCGGTGCCTGCAACGAAACCAACTCGGCGATCATGAACCAAGAGTTCTTGTTCGTCTTCCTTAGCCGAATAGATAGCCGCAGAGACAAACTCACCGTCTTCCTCTCGGTGGAATCGTTTGCGAATCTTGAGCATGAACTTCACGTAGTTGAAGCCAATCATGCGCATGCGGAGACGAACCCGATCCTCCGATGGCGTGATCTCAAACGTGCTCCGCTCGTACCGCGAGAACGCATCCTCCGCCTCTTTTTCCTCATAGCCCGCGATCGGCTGGAGCGTATCGCGAAGCTCTTGACCGCCGAGATTAAGGATCGGATGGACCTCAAACACGTGCGGCGGATTGGTGGGCGTGGGTCCCTCGTACGGAGCCCCAGCTCCAGACTGTTGAATATGGCTGTTGTCGCCGCCGTGCTCTGGCCAGATGCGCCAGACGCCGGAGAGAGCAATGCTTTGGCCAGTCCCCTCGACTGCGTGTATCGCATCGACGGCCGCGGGGACACTCTTGGCATTCTGAATTTCAGCGACTGTAGCCAAACCAATCTCCGGCGCCCGGCCCGCGACGTGCATATCACCGTCCTTGCCACCCGGATTCGGTTTCTTATGCGCCGCATCGACGATGTATTGTGCGGAGATCGTTAGTCGGTTCTTGTACTTCTCGATGAAGCTTCGATTGAGTTCGAGAATATCGTCCGCATATGACGGTGCGACGGAAAATATGAAAAGAGCTGCGCACACTGAACCCAATAATTTGTTCACGCCGACCCTCCTTCAAAAACGTCAGAATATCTCAATCGAGCCGCTTGCGGCGCGAGAAACACATCGAAGAATAGCTCAGTCGACCACGCGTTAGCAACGTCAGAGGTGGTCGCCGGGACCGGATACAACTGTCGGGTAGGGCACCGAAGTTCGCGGCCGTTGTGTGAGCTTAACTTGTGCCCGCCGCCATAGGCTGATTTGGCGGGAAAGACCGGGACCGCTAAATATGGCCAACAGGCCCTCTGCAGGAGCTTTGTCTGCCTTTCCATGTGTAGGCTAGCTGCTTTCACTCGAACAGCACGGTGTCGTCCTGCAACAAATAGGAGCAGCAGGACGACAAAGATCGAACCGATGGAAACCGCTTGGACTAGGGTGTTACGACCTGGCCTGTTCTTGTCATTAAGCTATTTTGACTCGCAACTGTATACGGATCGTGCTGATCATTTCGCGGATAAATTCTGTAGGTCGCCCACCCGCTGGGCAGCGGAGTTTTATGTATCACGATCCTGAGGTACAACCTGGCGGCCGCCGGGTTTGGAAATACGAATAAGTCAGTCGATCCTTCGACAAACATATTTGCGCCAGTTGAGGTATTACCGGTCGCTGGGTCAGTCACGAGGCGGCTCTTCGCGAGACCGATGCTCTGCCAGCTGCCGCCAGCTCCCGTATCAGAGACTGAGCCCTCAATTTCGGTAATGCCGTTTGTGTGCTGAACCACTACCAGATCTCTGACGATGGCAGCAGCGGTGAACCGATACGTCACATTGGCACGCGCAGCATCGGGCGTATTGTTCGCTGAGTAATGATGATCGTGCATTGAGAACGGCACGGGCGCGAACACGAAGGGAGCGGGCTCGACAATGTATCCAATCCCTATTCGAGCAGGATCCGTAACGGGAAAATCGATCTGCCATTTGTTGTGCCGTAACGGCATGCAGTCGGCGTCGCAAGAATTGGCAGGAATCTGGATTGATTGAATGCGAACGGTCGTCATCTGCAACCTCCAAAAAAAGACTTAAGCGAAAATAGCGCGACGGATTATAGACAACCAATGATAGATTTCAACTAAAGCTTGTTTTGGTCTGACATTGTGCGGACAGGCGCGCCGCATTTCGTTGCCAGTCCGACATCCCGTTGCTGTGATGCAACAAGTTCTGGCTCGCTGGCTAAGCACTCAGATTTGGACTGCTCGAGGAGTGTCGATCTCCAACACGAATAAGCAATCGGGGTGGCGGGACATGTTGCTCGTAGGCGGAAACTGAGCTTTGCAATCAACTTGTGGTCAGGCGATCAATCGTCCGCACGGGCAGGAAGTTGCAGCCGTCAACAACCTTGGTGCATGGTCAGGCTGGGCTCACCTATCTCCAGACTCTTCAAGCACAGTCCAAGCAGATATGCCGGTGACCGGCTCGATAGCTCCCAGCGCACCTCGCGTCCCGACGCCGGAAACAAGGCTGACCACCATTGAGGGTTGGACTGTTCTTGATGTTCGCGGCGGGACGGCGGCCCTTGGAGGGCCCGATCGGATTCGGATGGGCAACACGCGGCGATACAGTTCCCGGCATCGGGCGAATCGATTCCATCGTGCGTTGGGCAACGGGTGGATCGTTGCAACAGCTAGTGGATTGATCTCGACGCCGTAAAAAGCGCTCGGATTTCTCTTCCAGCTTTTTCTACAGCGTATCCGGCGTCTTGAGTTCGTGGCGAATCAGCTCCTCCTTCAGCTGTCGTTCCGCTTCCAGATAGAACTCTTGATCCCGTCCCTTTGGCATTCCAGCTTGCTCCCACAGGTGATACGCCCGGCGCTCAATGTCCTTCTGGCTCAGAGGACCTGCCATATGCGTTACCCCAGATGCTCATGCAAGCGTGTCATATCAAATGGAAATCACCCTGATGAACTTGCAATTGAGCAAGTGTTATTCCAGTGAGCGTGATCGTATCGCCATGACCGTCGTTGATGATGGCGCCAGCAACAGTGTTCGTAGTGTGCTGTAGCACGTCGTTGACGTTGGCGAAGATCGATTTGGCGAACTGAAGAGAATCGTTGTTGATACTAAAATCTGTGATCACGTTCGTCCCGAAGTTGGGACGGAAAACGAACGCATCCGGACCGAGGCCGCCTGTCAGCGCGTCGCCGTTGCCTGCGATCAGGACGTCCGGCGCGCTGCCGCCGATCAGCACATCATGCCCAGCCGAACCATCGAGCACATTTTTTTCATTGATAGTTCCGGAGAGCGTCGTGTTCATCCCCGACTGATAGATCGCGTCCGGGTTGGACACTACAATGCTCAGCGTCGACGTGCTCGATCCGCCGTGTCCGTCGGAGACCGTGTAATTGAACGTGTCCTGCGCCACGATTTGCGATGGCAGAGCGCCCTTGTTGGCGATGTAGGCATAGCTGCCATCGGCACTGAGCGTCAGTGACCCGTATGTGCCCTTCACCACATGTCCAACGTTGGATGCCGATCCATTCACTGAACTGACCGCCAAATGATCGTGAACGTCAGGATCGGTATCATTTGCCAGCACGCCCTGCGAGGCGGAAATACTCAAGCTAGAATTCTTTGCGGTTCCATTGCTATCCGAAGAGCCAACTGGATTATCGTTTGCGCCCACAATCGTAACCGAAATCTGCTGCGTGACGTCCGCTCCATTATGATCGTCGACAATGAGACCACGAGTTGCGGTAATGCTTTCTCCCGCCGCCAGAAAATCCAACTTGTTGTCTTCAATAGTGAAGCTCCAGTCGATTTTGCCAACATTTGTGTTGCCCGCTTGGACAGCAACATCAAATGCGCCCTTGAATGCCTCTATTTGGCTCGCGGTTAGGTGTGACGTGTAATCCACTAACGAACTTTGCCACGCGATCGTGTCCCCGTTTGTTGCAAAAGTTGGCCGGTCGGCGACATCGCTATCGGTAAATGCAATCACGCCAGCAGTATGGACCTTTACCAAGCTTCCTGTTAGCCCCGGTTTCTCGCTAATTGAGTTAGCCACGAGGGAGAGATCGAGATCAATAACAGGTGCATGATTAGTGCCGGGAGGTGGCAGATCGATGATCTTAAGGATTGCGTTCGTAAGCTCATCGGGGTTTGTCCCTGCCGCAAAAAACTGTCCGTTATTTAATGCGGCTATTGCCTGTAAATCAGGAGTAGCTGACGGATCGTTGCCCACTTGTATTGTAAAAATTTGAATATTGAAGCTCGACGGCGCGCTGTCGTCAGCCAGGGCAGCGCTCGTCAACGCGAACGTTGATACACTGCCAAACGCTGTGGGAGCAAGAGATGAACTCGTTATGCTTGCTCCTATACTATGAGCATATGAAGAAACAAGTGGAGCTAAATAGCCATCTTTTGCTGGGGCGTCAGTGAAGAGAATGATCTTACGCGACCCAGCAGAGTCCCTCCACGCTCCTATGTTGCCCTGTAGGGCATAGAGTAGCCCCGAATAATCTCCTTCCGGGATGTCGCCGCCCCCGCCCACTGATATGCCATTGATAGCAGCGACCGCAGCTTGTTTGCGAGCGGAAAGTTCGTCCTGGGTGGTGAACGAAAGAAGTCCCGTAACTTCGCCGGGGTCCTTGAAGCCAACAATTCCGACGTGGGCGTCAATCGGGTTGTCCGTTGTACCAAATAGTTTTCCCAATATAGCAGTTGCCTGTGCTTTTACCGCACCGATAGATGATCCCATGCTGCCTGTTGTGTCGATAACAAAAGCGAAATCCGTCTGGCTTTTGATGCCATCCTTCGTCAGGGCAAACTTTTGCCCGTCTCCGAACTGCGCGAATTCAATATTGTTGAGCTGGTCAGTCCCATCAACCTTGTCACCGCGGACTTCACTGAAGGTCCAAGTGTTGTTTGTGTTGTGTACTATGTTGTAATCCCCAGGTTTACCGGAAAACACTGCAGTATCGGCATCCGCGCCACCGTCAAGGAAGTCATCGCCTCCTTTCCCATTCAACACGTCGTTGCCCCCGTTTCCGAAAAGCTTGTCCTTTCCTGCCCCGCCGGAGATCGTTTCCGCCTTATCGTGATTGATAGTAAAGGGGGTCTGATAATCGTTAAAAAGCTTTATATATTCGGTGATATCAACACCATTACCATCGGCCGGTACATTATCGCCCCCCGAGTTCAGATACGTTCTCGCCGCGCCGGCTCCTACTAAGTGGGCTCCGCCTAACATACCCGATAGCGTGATCGGCACATCGTTCAACGTCTGGCCGTCATATTGCAGCACGGACCCCAAGAAGCCGAACTGCTTGGCCATATAGTCTCGTATGGCACTGTCTTGTGCGGCGGGCGAATTAAGAAAATCAGCCTTGCTGTTAACGCCGTACTTCCCGGTAAAACCGCCGCTGTAGTCGTTGTTGCCTGGAGTGGAATCTGGATTCACGAGGCCAATGTCGATGAATGCAAGCTCGCCCATCTGGTATTTGCCCAAATAGTGAAGCCTATTTTCTACGGTGTAGACGCCGCTGGACTCTCGCTGCCCCAACGCATTCAAAAAATCAACATAGGTTCCGCGTGCCATAATCTCCTCCCTGCTTCTTTGGCCAATTTGACAGTCATTCGCCTGAAGACGAATTGATCTGGTTCATTCCGCAACGGAATTTAAAAAGCCAGTAGATGCTCCCGGAGCTACCAAGCTTCTTGAGTGGATTCGTTTGGCCTACTCAACTCTTTCCACAAGATCCTCAACTATCAGAGGTGTCATCAAGCCGGCGTGTTAAACTGAGGTATGAAGGCAAAAGTCGCAATTGCTGTCGGCGTACTCTCTACAGTCGCACTCTGTGCGATTGTTTTCGATCAAATCGTTTTGGAGCGACGACTGCTTCCCCGGGAGAACATCACCGTCACTGAAGCGAGCGAAGAGGCTGGGCACTTCACCGGCAGCTTGAGACAGGCGGCAATTGACGAACACAATGCGCCGACTGACAAACTCTTTGAGGAATACGGCATACGCTCGTTCACAGCGTTCGAAAGAAATCACGCGCTCGTGGTCAGATTGAAAGAACTCGATCCATCGTTTCGAGCAGAACAAATGGGTGTATCGATGCTAAATAGCGTTGCAGAGATTAACGGTCGAAAATTGCTCCTGCTTAAAGGTTGTGCACCACACAACTGTGCTGCCACGATGAATATTGTTGCGTTCGAGCCTTCGACGACAGCAGTTTTCCTTCTGAAGTCCAACGGCTCCTTATTGCAATTCTTTGGTAGTCCTGATTCTTCGGTTAGGCCCGCCATGTTGTCCGCGGCGTTCTGAGTTATTCTTGCGCTGGATGTGGCAACTCGTCTGCGCCGTTCATGCCGTGCGTCGCGCGACCATGGACGTCATTGATATATTTGATTACGATTGGAGTTGGCATCGGAAGTCCTCCCAGCCCTCTTCACAAGCTGCTGCTCCCTGGGCTTGCCTGCCTAGTCCCAATATTTCGATGTTCGCGTTAAGCCAATCGCTCTGGCGACCTAGTCATTGCGACGAGCGCGATCTTCGCCGGCGCTAGGAGCAGCTACGTCAGCGAATATCCAGCTTTGAATTCAGTCGCAGGAACGCACAATCTGACACGGCCTCTGCGGTGCCTGCCGATGGCATCGATGCTGCCAGTTGAAGAAGCGGTGAGTTCGGTGTCTCGCCGTTTTATGGGCAGCTGTCAGGCGCTCGCTCAGCTGCGCCTCTATTTAATGTGGTATCTATTGGACGATTGTATCTGAATAGCAAGGGTTATTCTCATAATAATCGACAGCGCATTTAATTCTGGTTCGGCTCGTCCAGCCCAACTAAATTTACGAGCATCAGATTCGTCAGTCGGTGCAGACGCTTCGGCTGCTTGCCTATAATTCGCAGCCTCTTCGAGTGAGCGAGCCGCACCTCCAGTCGCATCGTCTCCGGATAAAGGAAGACTACCAGACGTTAGTGAGCTCAATTTGGCGCGCAGGCCCTTGTCTTCGGCGATTGCCTCTGCCTGAGAGCATTTTGTGCCTCAAAGGTGAGCGTCACTCTGCCATCAACTTCGATCGCAAATCTAGAGAGTGATAGCCGATCACTCATTTCCGCTCTGCCTTCAGCCCGATCTGGGACGTGGGATGATGGCGCTCGTGCACAGCTCGCCCGCTCACGAATGTTCAAGAGAAGATCGGATCGGGGTTAGGCTGCGAGAACAGGACTGACAAAAGCGCTTAGACACTGCGGTCACGGGCTCACTTGCCACTGAGCCTGTTGTCGACCGATCCGACAGGCATTCACTGCGTATGCAGCAGAAAGCTCTGGAAGACGCGCCTGTCCGTGTCATCTCCGATGGACACCTGAGTCTGAAATAGGAGCTGTACCTCGTGCGAGACCCGCCCCAAGCCTTTCGAGTGTTTCAAAGCCCCGCTTCCGTGCTTACCAAGAGGACTTCCCCTCAACAATCTCAAGTAGGCGATGCTCGATACCTAATGAGCAGCGCTGTTGCCTATCCACATGGCGTAAGCGCCCTCATCCGAGCAGTGCTATTTCGTCTTGCGACCTGGGGTCGCCGGCTTGTGGCCTTTAGGCAAGGTCGATGGTGTCGTCGCTCCTTTGGGCGGCTGAACAAAGAATTCAGATAAATGAACACCTAGCGATTCGGCGATCCGGTCGAGAAGTTCAATTGTCGGGTTCTTTGATTGCCGCTCAAGACCGCCCACATAGGAGCGGTCAATCGCGGTATCTCGAGCCAATTGCTCTTGCGAAATATCGCGATCTAATCGGATCCGGCGCACATTCCAGGCCACAAGCGCACGAGCTTTCATGCGCCAAAGCATGCCATCTGGCATGGTCGTCAAACAACTGGCTATAACCATACTATTGCAGCAAATTTATCCGGGATGCGGTCCGCCGAATTTTGCGCCGGAAAGTAGCTAGCGTTCGTGCCTCTGCGTCCATGCTTTGAGTCCTTCGGAAGAACTGGGCGCTGAGATCATAGCAGACGCCCAACCTGAGACGTGTGAACTGGTTCTCACAGCCGGTCGGGGGCGCGACCCGATGGGTCGAGACGGCGTGACCGCAAGCGCGATCAACCGAGCCGGTCATGCCGGCCCGAATTTATATCGAGCAGATCAACCATCTGCCTGTTCCGATCCTGGAGCGCCCACGGCAGCTGATTCATGGGGGCCGGAGATAACCTCCCGAACGGAAATTCTCACGGCGAAGCCCACCAGCCGTCCGGGAAGGGCTCTAATGGCCTGTGACCATCATTGTCGTTCGCAGGCGGGCGAAGACGCCTTTGGAAACGTAGGGCGAATCTTCGGCATGTGCTCAAGACCGCCTTATTCGATCGGCCAGGATGGTACGCCGCAAAGCCCTGTGGAAGCCTCGGAGCTGTTCGCCAAGCGATCGCCCATCTTTGCGCGGCAATGTGCCCGGCATGATCTCGAGTTTTCCGCATGCTTCACCTGTCGGTTTACCGGTCCCCTGTTGAGCCCAATTTTGGTTGTTCTGTACTCGCACGCTTTTGCGGGCTACGGAAATCGCCGCCTGAGTCGATTGCCGCCAAAACAAAAGCCAGCACGCATGCCGCGGCCAACGACCAAAGGGCAATTGCGATCTGCTTCTGCATGGTCATTCAATACTGCGATTTTGGGGGCCTGGGCTCATCCAAACCAAAGGATCATGAGCTACTAGCCACAGGTTGCTTGAACCACTTCAACGGCAATCCGAGAAGGTAGCCTCGCCTTTTCAAATCATTCTCGGTTCTGTTCAAACTCTGGCTGATAGATCTCGATGACGCGCGAGAATTCACCAGCTTCCGAAAAGCCTCGTCTTCGCCTCTTGTCCAGCGAGTAGAGGGCACACTCACTTCGATACTCCTCACCTCCAGCACTCGAAGAAACGGCTCCTGCATCCGGGGGGCTAAGCAGGGATGCTGGAGTCGCTTCTTCTGAGATCCTTGTGCGTTCGTCCGGCACAATTGGCCCGATTGTAGCCCCGCATTAAATGCTGTTCTAGATTTAATTTTGCGTAAATTGCATTTAATTATTAAATGTTGCGACGCAATCGCTCAACGACGTCAGGTATGAAAGGTTCGCTATCAAAGGTAGATCGGTCCTGCCGCATGCGCGCGCCAGACGGCACATTGACCCATCTCGGACCTCGGCGGGTCCGCTTGCTCAATGGAATCGAAGCAATGTATCTTCCGTAACCATTCGGGGGACGCGCGATTTCATGACGCGGTAATCGGAACGGCATTGGCGTGGCCGCTGATGGCTGGGCACGCAACAGCAGAAGCAGGTCTTTCGGATCGGATTTATTGAAACTGATGGCGGCGGGGGACGCCATTTCCCAGAATTCGTCAGTCCCCTAAATTTGCTCCGCCGGCTGATCATTGCTGTTGGAGCTCCAAGCCAATCCTCCTGCCTCGTGCCGTTCACGGCATCGCTGAATTAACTGCCTAGCGCTGAATTTGGCGATGGTCCGAGCTTGCATCAGTCCGTTCCAAATCCGGAACGCGGTGAAGCAAGACTCGCAGGCGTTGCAGATTTACAACCCGCACAGCCGTTCGAGATCCTAAGCTCGTCCATCGAGACGACCAAACATATTTCATTCTTTGTTCAAGATGATCAGCGGGGGCAAAAGGTGTTTGATATCTATCGCAATGACAAGCGCGACTTGCTCGTTCTAAGTACGGGCTCTGCCGTCCCCGTGCTTTACTCTGCACATAAGTGGCGCAAGAGCAGAAAAAGAGTTCTCAAGGTCAGCGACGAAATCAAGTCAGCCGTTCAGGCACAAGGCTACTACCTCCGCAGCCTGCGAGACGCCAAGGAGCGAATGATCTAGGTCGAGTAGATCGGCGGCCGGTGTTCTCCATCTGCAATCTCTACGGCATCACCGGATCGTGCTGCTGCCCCAGCACGGTCCGGAGCGATGCGCTCATTGCGGGAAGCTTCGCATTCGGCGCGCAACAAAGCCCTGCGTATTGCCTCATCTGAGGATGTTACTTTCGCTTGACGGATGTAGCTCCGACTGTCGGCCGGTCCGAGGTTGCGTCATTGCTCGCAGGATCGGAGGGACTGGGGCCGTCGCGGAGTGCCCATCACACGCAGCGACGGCCCCAGTCCCGGGATCACCAGTAGTGGCCGGTACTGTACGCGGGATGATCACCTTGGCTCCGTTGCGTCTGAGTGATCGCAACAAGCGCTGCACGATGGTGTGCTGCGGCGGCCCGAACTTTTCGGGGGAATGCTCGGCG
>NZ_JADPKQ010000474.1:0-12381 GCF_023074015.1 Bradyrhizobium sp. 142 | reverse complement strand
GCGAGCCCTTCCAGGAAGAGCGTCCAGAGGCTCAAAGGCAAAATCGATGGGCTTCTGGTCTCCGGCAACAAAGATCCGTGGCCTGAGGTACGCGACCAGTTGAACCGACTTCTGCGCGGCTGGTCGAGTTACTTCAGCTACGGCACCCGGCTGATGGCCTACCGGGCGGTCGACAATCACGTCTATGATCGCGTGCGACACTTCCTGCGAAGACGGTGCAAGGTGCAAGGACGCGGCACACGAAGGTTCCCCGCTGACCATGTCTTCGGGCCCGCCGGCGTGCTGCGGCTCCGCCGCGTGCATCTGGGGCCGCTGCCGCGTGCCATGTGATGAAACCAGTCGGAAAGCCGGATGCCGGAAATCGGCACGTCCGGTTTGATGAGCGGGGAGAGGAAACGGGACGTTGCCGCACGGCCCAAGTCACCGCGCCTCTCCTCGACTCTACTCGCTCCATCCGGGCTACGGCATTCGATGTATGGATGGCTCACGCCATCCGGTGCATCGCACAGATCTTGTTGCCGTCGAGGTCGCGCAAATACGCAAGATAGAGCTTGACCCCCGGACCCTGGCGAATACCCGGCGGATCCTCACAGGTCTTGCCGCCACTGGCGAGGCCGGCCGCATGCCAGGCGTCGACCTGCTCCGGCGAATTGCAGGCAAAGCCGATGGTGCCGCCGTTCGCCGCTGTCGCCGCCTCGCCGTTGATCGGCTTCGTCACCGAGAACACGCCGGTCTTGGTGATGTAGAAGATGCGGTGGCCGTCGACCCGGGCCGGCCGCACCTCGAGCGTGGCGAGCAGCTTGTCGTAGAAGGCCTTGGCCTTGTCGAGGTCGTTGCTGCCGATCATGACGTGTGAAAACATTTGCCCGTTCCCTTCTGCACTTATTAAATGCGAACTTGTAGCCCCGGATGGAGCGCAAGCGTAATCCGGGGGAGTTGCCCCAAGTTACACCGGTCCCGGATTGCGCTATGCTCCATCCGGGCTACGCGGCCGAACGTCAAAACGCGGTATAGCCGCCGTCGATCACGAACGTATCGGCGGTGTGATAGGACGAGGCCCTGCTCATCAGGTACACCGCGATGCCGCCGAAATCGCTGGCTTCGCCGAACCTGCGCACCGGAATCCGCGGCATCACGTTGGCGACGAATTTGTCGTTGGCCATGAGGCCCGCGGTCATATCGCTCTTGATCCAGCCGGGCAGGATGGCGTTGGCGGTGACGCCGTGGCGGGCAAGCTCAACGCCGAGTGCGCGCACCAGCGCGTTGATCGCGGCCTTGGTGGCAGCGTAGTGCTCGTTGCGCGCGGTGCCGAAGATCGAGGCGAGGCTCGAAGTCGCAACCAGACGGCCGAAGGGATCGCCGGCATTGGAACGCTCCGTCATGTGCTTCGCGGCCGCCTGGAACGCGTGGAAGACGCCGTCGAGATTGGTCGAGAACATCGTGCGCCACTCCTCCTCGGTGCGCTCGATGAAGGAGCGCCGGCCGCCGCCGCCGATGCCGGCATTGGCAAAGCAGCCGTCGACTCGACCGAAAGCGTCGAGCGTCGCCTTCATCGCCGCATCGACCGAGGCGGGATCGGTGACGTCGCAGACGCGGGTGTCGACCTTGCCGGATAGGCCGGACAGGCTCGCGGCAGCGGTTTTGTTCTTGTCAGGATTACGTCCCCAGATCGAGACGTTGCAGCCCTGGCCGGCGAGCGCCTGCGCGATGCCGAGCCCGATACCGCCATTGCCGCCGGTGATCACGGCCACGCGGCCGGTGAGGTCGAAGAGATTCATGGCGCGTTTCCTGTTTTTGCTTGAGGCGCATCAGCCGCTGCGCGCAAGATTGCTTGCTATGCTCTTATCACCATGGACAAGAGCGCGCCAAAAATCAAATATGCGTCCGGGCAAAAGTAATTCCGGTCTGCGAAACATCGCAGGCGACAACTGACGAGGAAACCATGCAGTTCAAACACGTCACGCTCGATTTCGATGGGGCGGTCGCGATCCTCAAGCTCGACCATCAGGAGGTGATGAACGCGGTCTCCGTGGACATGCTGGGCGGTCTTGCCGAAGCACTCGACGCCATCGAGGAGAAGAAGGTCGAGGTGCGCTGCGTCGTGCTGACCGGTGTGGGGCGGGCGTTCTGCACCGGCGCAAATCTCCAGGGCCGCAACAACCAGTCGAAGAAGACCAAGGCCGGCCTGACGCTCGAGACCGGTTTTCACCCGTTCCTGCGCCGCATCCGCAATCTGCACTGTCCGATCGTCACTGCGGTCAACGGGCCCGCCGCCGGCGCCGGCATGAGCTTCGCGCTGCTCGGCGACATGATCCTGTGCGCGCGCTCGTCCTATTTCCTGCAAGCCTTCCGCCGCATCGGCCTCGTGCCGGATTGCGGCTCGACCTGGCTCTTGCCGCGCCTCGTCGGTCGGGCGCGCTCGATCGAATTGTCGCTGATGGGCGAGCGGCTGCCGGCCGAGAAGGCGTTGGAATGGGGACTCGTCAACCGCGTCTACGACGACGGCGTGCTGATGGAGGAGGCGATGAAGCTCGCGCGCGATCTCGCCAGCGGTCCGACGGTCGCACTCGCGCTGATCCGCAAGCTCTACTGGGACAGCCCGGAAAATTCCTTCGAGGATCAGCTCAATCTCGAATTCCAGTGCCAGCTGCGCGCCGGCGATACCCAGGACTTTCGTGAAGGCGTCGGCGCGTTCCTGGAGAAGCGCCCGGCGCAGTTCAAAGGCAAATGATCGAGGCGCAGCTCTCCCGCAGCGTCGTGCGCTGGTGCAATGGGGCGACCGGCGCCACCGGGGCGGCAAAGCTGTCCGGCGGCGCCAGCCAGGAAACCTGGCGCTTCGACATCGTGCATCCCGATGGTCCGATCGGGGCGATCCTGCGTCGTGCACCGAAAGGCTATGGCGCGGCGCCGATGCGTGCGGCGGGCCTTGCGGCTGAGGCGCAGCTGATGCAGCTCGCCTATGAGGCCGGCGTACCGTCGCCGCGTGTGATGCATGTGCTGGTGCCGGAAGATGATCTCGGCACCGGCTTCATCATGCAGCGGGTCGAGGGCGAGACCATTGCGCGCAAGATCCTGCGCGACGACGTGTTCGCGGCGGCGCGGCCGCTTCTCGCGCGCCAGATCGGCGGTGTACTGGCCGGTCTGCACCGGCTGCCGCTGTCAAAGCTGCCCGAGCTACGCCACATGACCGCAACGAAGGAGATCTCTGAGTTCGAGCGGGACTATCGCAGCCTGAACTGGCCCAAGCCCGTGTTCGAGCTGGCGCTGCGGTGGCTGCGCGACAATGATCCTGGTCCTTCGGCCGAGGAGACGCTGGTGCACGGCGATTTCCGCAACGGAAATCTCATCATTGGTTCCGATGGCATCCGCGCCGTGCTGGACTGGGAACTCGCCCATCTCGGCGACCCCATGGAGGATCTCGGCTGGGTCTGTGTCAACTCGTGGCGCTTCGGCGAGATCGACAAGCCCGTCGGCGGCTTTGGCTCGCGCGAGGAGATGTTCGCCGGCTACGAAGCCGCCGGCCGCAAAGTCGATCCGTCGCGCGTAAAATTCTGGGAAGTGATGGGGACGCTGCGCTGGGGCATCATGTGCGGCGGCATGATGCAGCGTTTTCGTGAAGGGCCTGACCATTCCATGGAGCGTGCCATGATCGGCCGCCGCGCCTCCGAGACCGAGATCGATCTGATGCGGCTACTTGTGCCGCGCGGGAGCTGAAGCATGCAGGACCAACCGAAACCGCCCGAGCTGACCAAAGCGGTCGCCGACTTCCTCCGCAATGACATCGCACCGTTGATCTCCGGCCATCAGGCCTTCAAGCTCCGCGTCGCCATCAATATGCTCGACCTGGTGACGCGGCAATTGACGCTGGAGGAGGGGAGTGACGCTGCGGAAGTGACGCGGCTGCGCGCACTGCTCGGAACGGACGGCTCGGTGACGGAGCTCAACCGCGTCCTCTCCGAACGCATCGCCAAGGGCGAGATCGACCTTGCAACGCCGGGTCTCGCCGAGCACCTCTGGCAAACCACGATGGACAAACTTGCGATCGATCAGCCGAACTACGCCTCCTACAAGCGCGAGCTGTCGAGAGACGGCTAAGCGCAGCCCCATCTTCCGTCATTGCGAGCGTAGCGAAGCAATCCAGAGCCTTTCCGCGGAGGCAGTCTGGATTGCTTCGCCACGCTCGCAATGACGACGTTGAGGCAGAGGCGCGCACTCTCTAGCCGTCATTCCGGGGCGTCGCGTAGCGACGAGCCCGGAATCCATCCATCCTCGGTCTCTGCGGCCTGATGGATTCTCAGATGCGCAACTGCGCATCATAGCTCGCGCCTGTTGGCGCGCCCCGGAATGACGAGGGAAGGAGAGCGCTACTTCCCCACCCATTTCGGCGGACGCTTCTCCGAAAATGCCTTCGGACCCTCGATATAGTCCTGCGACGCCACCATCGCCTTCACCGCCGGATAGTTCCGCTGCTCCTCGATCGCCTGCTCCAGCGAGACGCCAAGCCCCTTCTGGATGGTCTGCTTCGACGCGCGGACCGACATCGGCGAATTCTTGGTGATCATCTCCGCCCAGCGCAGCGCGCCTGACAGCGCCTCGCCCTGCGGCACCACCTCGTTGACGAAGCCGAGCTCATGGCCCTCCTTGGCGCTGACATGGCGGGCGGTCAGGATCATGCCCATGGCGCGCTTGAGCCCAATCTGCCGCGGCAGCCGGTGCAGGCCGCCGGCGAGCGCGGCGAGACCGACGCGCGGCTCGGGCAACGCAAAGGTCGCATTCTCCGAGGCGATGATCAGGTCGCAGGCGAGCGCGATCTCGAAACCGCCGCCCATCGCGACGCCGTTCACCGCCGCGATGATCGGCTTGTCGCAGTCAAAGCGCGAGGTGAGGCCCGCAAAGCCGCCCTTGTCCCAGCCACGCTTTCCGCCCGCCGCCTGCCACTTCAGATCGTTGCCGGCGCAGAAGGCTTTATCGCCGGCGCCGGTAACGATCGCGACCCACTGCTCGGGATCGGCGGAGAAATCGTCGAAGACCCGTTGAAGCTCGAAATGCGCATCCGTGTGCAGCGCATTGTAGACCTCGGGCCGCGACAGTGTGACGATCGTGATCGGCCCCTTGCATTCTACTTTGGAAAATTTCAGCTCCATGGTCGCTCCCCGCATTTTCTCCTGAAGGAATATTGGTGCCATACTAGCGCGGCGGCACGGTCCAACACCATCGATTTGCGCAATGCGGTTTGCGGCCTCACACGCCTCGGCTTGCTTGACTTGCGCACACGCTTCTCACCTTAATCGCTGCGAAGCAGAAGCGCGCATAGCGCCTTGACGCAAACCAAAAATTATCCGGGAGAGAACCGTGGATTTCTCATTGCCTGCCGATCTCGTCGCCTATCTCGGAGAGCTCGACCGTTTTATCGAACGAGAGATCAAGCCGCTGGAGGCGGCCGACGACAACATCCGCTTCTTCGACCACCGCCGCGAATGGGCCCGCACCGATTTCGAGAACGGCGGCCTGCCGCGGCATGAATGGGAGGCGCTGCTGCGCAAGGCAAAGGATCTCGCGGATGCCGCCGGCCATCTGCGCTTTCCTGTCCCAAGGCAATACGGCGGCAAGGACGGTTCCAACCTCTGGATGGCGGTGATCCGCGAGCATTTTGCCGCAAAGGGACTCGGCCTGCACAACGACCTCCAGAACGAGCACTCGATCGTCGGCAACTTCCCGGTCGTCACCATGCTCGACCACTATGGCCGCGTCGACCAGAAGGCGATGATCGACGGTTCCATCAAGGGCAAGTACCGCATCACCTTCGGTCTGACCGAGCCGCATCACGGCTCGGACGCGACCCACATGGAGACGCGCGCGGTGCCGGCGACCCGCGATAACGTCAAGGGCTGGATCATCAACGGCGAGAAGATGTGGACCACCGGCATGCACGTCGCCACCCATTGCGCGCTGTTCGCGCGCACCAGCGGCAATGACGGCGATGCCCGCGGCATCACCTGTTTCCTGGTGCCGGCCAAGAGCCATGGCGTGAAGATCGAAGAGTACATGTGGACCTTCAACATGCCGACCGACCATCCCCGCGTTAGTTTTACGGATGTGTTCGTGCCGGAGGATGCGCTGTTCGGCGAGGTCGGTCGCGGCCTATCTCTGGCGCAATGCTTCGTGCACCAGAATCGCATCCGCCAGGCGGCGAGCTCGCTGGGAGCGGCCGTCTACTGCATCAACGAAAGCGTCAAATATGCGCGCGAGCGAAAGCCGTTCGGCAAGTCGCTTGCCGAGAACCAGGCGATTCAGTTCCCGCTGGTCGAGCTCGCGACGCAAGCCGAAATGCTGCGTCTGTTGATCCGCAAGACCGCCTGGGAGATGGACCAGCTCAACGAAGAGCAGATCGAGCGCACGCTCTCTGACCGCGTCTCGATGTGCAACTACTGGGCAAATCGCCTCTGCTGCGAATCCGCCGACCGCGCCATGCAGGTCCACGGCGGCATGGGCTATTCACGCCACAAGCCGTTCGAGCACATCTACCGCCATCACCGCCGCTATCGCATCACGGAGGGGAGCGAGGAAATCCAGATGCGCAAGGTGGCGGGGTTCCTGTTCGGATATATGGGGCCGGGGAAGCATTGAGGAGTCGCTGTGCGCTATCTTTTCCCGAGTCGTCCCGGCGGAGGCCGGGACCCATACCCGCAGGGAGGAGTCGTAGCGCCGAGATGCAAACCGCGAGTCTTCGCCAAACCACGCCCTGTGGCTATGGGTCCCGGCCTTCGCCGGGACGACGAGTTGATAGAGCGTGCCCTAATTCACCCGCCGGTCCTTCCCCGCCCAATACGGCTCGCGCAATTGCCGCCGCAAAATCTTGCCTGACGGATTGCGCGGCAGCGCCGGCAGAAACTCGACGCTCTTCGGCGTCTTGAAGCCGGCGATGCGTTCGCGGGTGAAGTTGATGATGTCGGTGGCGCTCGCCTGCTTGCCCGGCTTCATCACCACGACGGCTTTGACCGCCTCGCCCCATTTGTCGTCGGGCACTCCGATCACGGCGGCTTCGGCCACATCAGGATGATCGCACAGTGCGCTCTCGACTTCGGCGGGATAGATGTTCTCGCCGCCGGATATGATCATATCCTTGATGCGGTCGTGGATGTAGAGATAGCCATCCTCGTCGATGTAGCCGGCATCGCCGGTGCGCAGCCAGCCGTCGGCGCGCAGCGTCGCGGCGGTTGCGTCCGGCAGGTTCCAGTATCCCGCCATGTTCGAGCCCGAGCGCGTCGCGATCTCGCCGACCTGGCGCGGCGGCAGCGGCTTGCCGTCCGCATCGAGGATCGCGATTTCGACGCCCGGCAGCGCCTTGCCGGCCGAGCGCATCCGCTCCAGCCCTTCGACGTGGTCTTCCGGCGGCAGCGCGACGATCGTGCCCGTCGTCTCCGTCATGCCATACATCTGCACGAAGCCGCATTTGAAGACTTCGATGCATTCCTTCAGCAGCGCGGCGGGAATGGGGGAGGCGCCGTACAGCATGTACTTCAGCCGCGAGAAGTCCACCGTCTTAGCGCGCGGCTGCCGCACCACGAACTGCATCGCCGCCGGCACCATGAACAGTTTTGTGATGCCTGATAGCTCGAAGAAGTCGAGCACCTTGGTCGGATCGAACTCGCGCGCGATCACGCCGCGGGCGCCGTGATAGAGCCCCATCACGCCCCAGCCCGAACCGCCGATGTGGAAGATCGGCATGGCCACCAGCGATACGTCGTAGCTCGACCACCGGTTCCACTCCGGCTTGTCCTCGGCATTGCCGGTCTGCACCAGATTGAGGAAGTTCGCGTGGGACAGCATCGCGCCCTTCGGCTTGCCCGTGGTGCCGGAGGTGTAGAGTTGGATCGCGATGTCCTTGGTGTCGATTGGCACGCTCGGATCATCGCCGTTCCGCACATCTCGCCAGGCTGTATAATCCTGCCATTCCGGCGTGCCGCCCTCGGTGGTGATGACGGTGCGCACGTCCGGCAGCTTATCCATGATCTGATCAACGAGTGCGATGAACTCCGGTCCTACGAACAGCAACGGCGCCTTGCAGTCGCTGACGATGAAGGCGACCTCCGCTCCTGCGAGGCGCCAGTTCACTGGCGCCATCACCGCGCCGGCCTTCATCGCGCCCATCAGCAGCTCGAAATAGATGTCGCTGTTCTTGCCGAGATAGGCGATGCGCTGGCCCTTTTTTACGCCCATCGCAATCAGCGCGTTGGCGACGCGGTTGGTCTTGACATCGAATTCGGCAAAGCTGGTGACGCGCCCCTCGAACTCAAAGGCAATGGCGTTGCTGCGACTCGTCGCGCGCTCGCGCACCATGTCGGCGAGATTCGCCAATGCCTGTGTGGTCATGTTTCTCCCGCGGCGTCTTGTTCTTATGCCGCGGAGTGTGGCGTCATCCGCGGGCAAAGACAATACGGGATGGGGCGACGCGCCATCAACATGTCGTCCCGGCGAAGGCCGGGACCCATAACCACAAGACGCAATTTTGCGAAGACCGGTCATGACTAGTCTTCGTCAAACTACGTTCGGTGTTTATGGGTCCCGGCCTTCGCCGGGACGACTACGGAGAGAGCTCTACCCCCGCGCAGCCCGATCCTTCTCGTTTTGCGCCTTGATGCTGTCGCGCGCCGTGGCCCAATCCTGGTCGCTCCAGTCGCGGAGCTGGTAGAAATTGCCGCCCATGGCGAGCGCCTGCGCGCCGTCCATGGCGATGGTCTCGCCGCTGATCCAGTCGCAGCCGCCGGAGATCAGGAACACTGCGAGGTTCTGTAATTCCTCCATGGTGCCGACGCGGCCCATTGGGTTCATCGCCTTGGTGTGTGCGCCGGCTTCGTCGCCGGGTTTGATGCGCTTGCTCATGCCCTCGGTCGGGATCTCGCCCGGTGCGATGGTGTTGAGGCGGATGCCGTATCTGCCCCATTCGGCGGCGAGCGACATGGTCATCGCATGGATCGCCGACTTGCTCATCGCCGACGGCACGACGTAAGGCGAGCCGTTGCGCACCCATGTCGTGGTGATCGAGACGACGTTGCCGGGCTGCTTGGCCGCGATCCAGCGCTTGCCCACCGCATGCGTGACGTAGAACGTGCCGTGCATGACGATGTTGGCGACCGCATCGAAGCCGCGCGGCGACAGCTCTTCGCTGCGCGAGATAAAATTGCCGGCAGCGTTGTTGATGAGATCGGTTAGGGGGCCCTCGCGAAAGATGTTTTCGACCATCTCGTCGACGGCGAGCGCGTTGCGGATGTCGACGCCGTGGCTGGTGACGCGGCCACCGTACTGATCCATCAGCTCGGTCGCGGTCTCGTCGCAGACGATCTTACGCCGGCCGCAGATGTGCACTTCGGCGCCGAGCTGAAGAAAGCGGGCCGCCATCGACTTGCCGAGGCCCGTGCCGCCGCCGGTCACGAGAATGCGTCGTCCGGTCAGAAGATTTTCCTTGAACATGGATGTTTCCCCCGTAGGGATTGTCAGTTAATTGGTCGACTGACTAAATCCGGCCGCCGTCTTCCTGTAAAGCGGCACCGAACAAGAACAGGGGAGAATTCATCCATGGAAGAGCGCGTCTCGATCTCGATCTCGGAAGGCGTCGCCGATGTTCGCCTGGTGCGGGCGGACAAGATGAATGCGCTCGATCAGGCCATGTTCGAGGCCCTTGTCGCCGCAACCGACCGGCTTTCGAAGGAAAAAGGCGTGCGCGCCGTCGTGCTGTCCGGCGAGGGCCGTGCCTTCTGCGCCGGTCTCGACATGGGGCGTTTTGCCGCCATGAAGGAAAAGGGCGGCAACGGAATTCCGGGTGGCGAAAATCGCGACCTCACCAAGCGCACCCACGGCCAGGCGAACTTTGCGCAGCAGGCGGTGTGGGGTTGGCGTCAGCTTCCCGTGCCTGTCATCGCCGCGATCCAGGGCGTCGCCTTCGGCGGCGGCTTCCAGCTCGCGCTCGGCGCCGACATGCGCTTTCTCACACCCGATGCGCGGATGTCGGTGATGGAGATCAAGTGGGGCCTCGTCCCCGACATGGCGGGCACGCCGATCCTGGCGAGCCTCGTGCGCGATGACGTCCTGCGCGAACTCACCTACACCGGCCGCATCTTCTCCGCACAGGAGGCGATGGCTTACGGCCTCGCTACCCGCATCTGCGATGATCCGCGCGCAGCGGCGCTCGGAGTCGCGCGCGAGATTGCCGGCAAGAGTCCCGATGCGATCCGCGCCGCAAAACGTTTGCTCAACAACCTCTCTGTCGATCCGGGCCCAGCGCTGCTCGCCGAATCCGTCGAGCAGCAGAAGCTGATCGGGAGCGCAAACCAGACCGAGGCCGTGCGTGCCAATCTAGAGAAGCGCGCGCCGAGGTTTGCGGATTAATCTTCGGTCATTCCGGGATGCGCCACAGGCGCAGGCCCGGAATCCATCGAGCGGCATCGTCCGCTGTGAAATGGATTCCGGGCTCGATGCGTCGCATCGCCCCGGAATGACGGCCTGAGTGTCATCCAAGTTTCTCAACCCGACGAAAGATCGGAAAACAACAAATGAGCGAAACGTCCCAATTCCACGGCATCGTTTCCGGCGAACGTCGCCGCGCCCATGCCGAGGTCGCCAATCGCGCCGACCGCATCGCAAGCGGTCTTGCCAGGATCGGCGTCCGCCAAGGCGATTGCGTCTGCATGCTCATGCGCAACGACATCGCCTTCCTGGAGGCTGCCTACGCCGCGATGCGGCTTGGTGCCTATGGCGTGCCGATCAACTGGCACTTCAAGCCGGAGGAGATCAACTACATCCTGAAGGATACCGGCACCTCAGTGCTGATCGGGCACGCTGACATGCTGCACGGCCTGCGCGACGCGATCCCGTCGGGCGTCACCGTGCTCGGCGTGCCGCCGCCGCCGGAGATCCTTTCCAACTACAAGATCGATCCGGATCATCTGGCGCCGCCGGATTTTGCGAGCGATTTCGAGTCCTGGCTTGCGCAGTACCAGCCCTATAACGGCCCGGTCGTGCCTCAGCCCATGAACATGATCTACACCTCCGGCACGACCGGCCACCCCAAGGGCGTGCGCCGCAATGCGCCGACGCCGGAACAGGCGGCCGCCGGCGAGCGCATGCGTGCGATGATCTACGGGCTCAAGCCCGGCGCCCGGGCGATCCTGCCCGGACCGCTCTATCATTCCGCACCGAACTCGTTCGGCATCCGGGCCGGCAAGCTCGGTGGTGCGCTGGTGCTGATGCCGCGCTTTGAGGCCGAGGCGTTCTTGGGGCTGATCGAGCGCTTTGAGATCGACACCATCTTCATGGTGCCGACCATGTTCATCCGCCTGATGAAGCTGCCGGAGCAGGTACGCAAGAAATACGACGTCTCCTCGCTGCGCCACATCATCCATGCCGCGGCGCCCTGTCCGGCCGACGTCAAGCGCGCCATGATCGAATGGTGGGGACCGGTGATCTACGAATTCTACGGCTCGACCGAATCCAGCGCCGTCACCTTCGCGACCTCGGAGGATGCGCTGAAGAAGCCAGGCACAGTGGGCAAGATATCGCCTGGCGCCGAGTTGCGCTTCCTTGGCGAGGACGGTCGCGTGCTGCCGGTGGGCGAGATCGGCGAGATCTATTCGCGCGTGCCCGGGATGGCCGATTTCACCTACCACAACAAGCCGGAGAAGCGCGCCGAGATCGACCGCGATGGCTTCATCACCTCGGGCGACGTCGGCTATATCGACGAAGACGGCTACGTCTTCATCTGCGACCGCAAGCGCGACATGGTGATTTCGGGCGGCGTCAACATCTATCCGGCCGAGATCGAATCCGTTTTGCATGCCGTTCCCGGTGTGCATGATTGCGCGGTGTTCGGCATCCCTGACGCGGAATTCGGCGAGGCGTTGATGGCGGTGGTGGAGCCGCAAGAGGGCTTCGCGCTTGATGCTGGCGACATCCGTGCCCGGCTGAAAACCTCGCTCGCCGACTACAAGGTGCCAAAACACATCGAGATCCGTACAGGGCTGCCGCGCGAAGACTCCGGCAAGATATTCAAGCGCCGCCTGCGCGATCCCTTTTGGGAACAGGCTGGACGTAAGATCTGACGATGCCGTAGATCCTATGGGGTGGCAGGTGGTCAGGGGTAAATTGAGTTTGTGACCACCAACTCACCCTGAAGGATCAACGATGCGTACTGATCACACTGACGCACCCGCCGGAAGCGAGTATGCCACGATTTACTTGGCTTTCGAACTGAGCAAAGCGAAGTGGCAGCTGGGGATAATGATGCCCGGCGCCGAGAAGATGCGTCGTTACCGGATCGATGGCGGGGACATGGCGGCGCTATCTGGCGTGCTTTTGCGGGCTCGAGGGAAGGCCGCGCAGGAGGGC
>NZ_JADPKQ010000068.1:0-12288 GCF_023074015.1 Bradyrhizobium sp. 142 | reverse complement strand
ACAGAGGCTCGGGGGCAGGCCATTCCGATGACCTTGTTCGTCGTGACGATCTCGTATTCCACCTCATCCGGCATGCATTTGGATAAATCCGGGTGCGTCATTGTGTGGTTTGCGATTTCGTGCCCTTCTGCGATGATGCGCTGGATCAGCTCCGGCTGACCCGCTGCATATGCACCGATCACGCAGAAGGTGGCGGGGGCCCGATGCTGCGCCAGCACATCCAGGATAGCCGGCGTGCAATGCGGGTTGGGCCCATCATCAAATGTCAGATAGACGCAGTGCTCTCCGCCGGGGTCGGCGTAGTCGCTCCGCGCTTTAGCTTCGTCGTCTGCGGACGTCACAGTTCTGGCCCGTTTCGTTCAATCATCTCACCGGCCGGCCATTCGCTCATTGGCCTCGCAATCGGCAGGACGAGGACGATCACGTCCTCCACGCGGGTCGGAGGCACAGCGAGATAGATATCCGGACGAGTGGACCGGACACGGAGCCCTGGCAAAACAGTCGCCAATCCCTGTCGCCCGAGCAGCCTGGTAATATGTTTCTGCAGGGCGGATCGGACCGTGCCAAAGCCGAACGGCACGCCAAGATCTCGCAATACCGGATACATCACGCGGATGGAGTGGCTGATGCCGAGCCCCTCGAGATCCGGGCGTACCCCGTACAATCCGAGTTCAGCCACAAGCAGATCGACCTCACCAACTTTTATGAAGCGGCGCAGTGCGCCGATGTGAATCGCGACGCCACGATCATCGTAGCCGATTGCCCGAATCTCAGGCCTTGCGCCGGCCCAGCTTCGATGACCTTCAAAGGGCTTTGCATTGAATGCCCCGGTCGGACCATAGGTCTTCCGGAAGAAGTCGGACAATTCAATATGGTCAGCAAGTTGAAGCTCATTCTCCCAGCACAGCCTCCAACGAACTGGAGGGCGCGCCGAAACACCTCGTGTGGATCCGGGCGCGATCATTTTCATAGAGAGTAATTCCTATTCATTATCTGACTCCTGACGCAGGCCAGCAGTTCGCTACGCTGGAAAGGCTTGCTCAAGAACTGGAGTCCAGCTTGCAGAACTCGCCTCATATCGTCTTCGGAGTTGTCTGTGAGCAGAATGGTGGGAATCGCGCCTCCGGATGCAGCCAGATGGTGGAAAAGCTCAAAGCCACTCATCACGCTCGACTGCATGTCCGCGATCAAGCACGACGTGATCAAACGGCGGCCCGATTTCAAGAACTCGTCTGCGCTCTCGAAGGGTTCGGGTACGTAACCCGCGGAAAACACCATATCTGTCAGAGCTTCACGCACTGACCGATCTGCATTCACAATGGATACGACGTCGAGCGTGTGCGCAACTCGCATCAGATTCGCCAAGGACGCCTTCGCTTGCATGTTCCGCACGATTTCTCCGCAGCAAGGACGCAATCGGATGCGACCAAAACACATTTGGCACCCGCAACCGAAGGGGTCCAACTGCAGCGAAATCTACGGCCAGGTTGAGCGTTCGCTCAATTCTACGGCGGTACACGGCCGGTATAGAATGGGTTGGCGAAGCCATACGATGGTTTGTTCGTCCTATACGCCCACGCACATTTGCGGATCCCCATCGTGCTAGCTCGCCGAGATATGACTTGCGCAACACGCGCGAAACTGCGACCGCACGGTCCAGATGTCTTGATCGATCCCTGGCGCTGGGCTGAGAGGCGCTACGATTTGTAACCATTCTGATAGATCTGACATCTCGCTAAACTATCCTTTGCTATCCTCATTCGGTACAAATGGTAAAATCGATTGTATCGATAGAACACATTCATACGGTGGATCACTCAAGATTATGCGTTTCAAGGGCCTCGATCTGAATCTCCTCGTCGCGTTCGACGCCCTGGTGACGCAAGGCAATCTCACTGCGGCGGCAAGAAGCATCAACCTCAGTCAACCTGCCATGAGTGCTGCCGTCGCGCGGCTTCGCACTTACTTTCGCGATGAGCTATTCACGATGAGGGGCCGGAAGCTTGTCCCAACGCCGCGGGCTCAAGCGCTCGCAGTCCCGATTCGCGAGGCTCTCGCTCACATTCAGCTCTCCATCATTTCTCCGGACGGCTTCACTCCGTCTCAATCGAATCGGCGATTCAGGATCATCCTGTCCGACTTCATGACTGTGGTGTTTCTTCGAAGAATCGTGGACCGCGTCGCGCGGGAAGCTCCGACAATCAATTTCGAGTTGCTGCCGCCCGTAGAGGAACCCGATGAACTTCTCCGGCGCGGTGAAGTCGATTTTCTCATGTATCCGGAGATGTTCATGTCGAGTGCGCATCCCAAGGCGGCACTGTTCGAGGACACTTTCGTTTGCGTGGGCTGCCCCATGAACAAGCAGCTGGCGCCGCGACTTACGTTCGAGAAGTACATGTCGATCGGGCACGTGGAAGCCCAGTTCGGGCGCTCCCTGAGGCCCTCCTTCCACGAATGGCTCTTGCTCGAGCATGGTTTCAAGATACGCACCGTGGTCGCTGTGCAGGGTTTTGGTATGATTCCGCCGATGATATTAGGCACCAACCGTATAGCGAGCATGCCCTCAAGACTGGTCAGCCATTTCGCAAACACGATGCCCCTGCGGGTCATCGAACCTCCGCTGCGACTTCTCACATTCACCGAGGCCGTCCAATGGCCGGCCATTCATAATACTGATCCTGCAAGCATTTGGATGCGCAACATGTTCTTGCAAGAGGCATCCATGATGGTCTCTCCGTCCGAGACCAACCAATGTCACGGCCCGTTCTAGGATTGTTCGGCCGTTTGCGACCTACTCTTCGTTAACCAGATCTACGCCAGGCTCGAAGCACCGGTCCTCGCTGGTGTTCGGATTGGCGCGCTTGAGCGTAGTTTGATCGGATCGGCGGCGCTATTGATTTCGCGCTGGCGTGACGATCTTGCGCGTCATACAGCTCGTTCGGCGGCGCTCCGCAATGACTTTCCGCTGATCCGACGGGCTGCATCGCACTGTTCTACATGAGCTGAGCTCAGAGCTCGCGAAATGATCCGGCCAGTCACGTGAACGAGATCCGGCCTCGGCACTAAAATCCCTTGAATCGTACACCGCGTCAGGTTGTAGACCAAAACCTGCGATCGAGGCTGCAAACGTGGACACTGGTAGCGCACCCGCACCGCTCTTCGCCTGCCGGTGGGCATTCTCCTTGCCGTCTACTGTCCCGGCGATCGCAGCAGTAATGCCGAAGCACGCCAGTAGCTAGACGCCTCTTGGCGGGCCGCCCCACAGGGTCGATGTCGGCTCGTTCGCGTCGAACCAACTTGTTCTGCCGAACGCCAACGCTGTCCACAGTCGCGTCCGGAAAGCGCAACGCGAGCTGGCGTAACTCGGGAGAGCGGAACCTGCAAGTGAGAGGTCTGCGCAAGGTTGGCATGGAGGTTGGGACACGTCATCTCAACGGCGCTTGTCTTACTCTTATACTCGATCCCGCATGACGGAGCGCAACCGCAAACTCGCTGGCCGCAGAATCAACCTGGATCCACCCGCCGTGAGCTCGCGGCATTGTCCCGCTGCGCGCGTGCTTGGGGAATGAATGTTTATGATGAGAGGACGGCAACTGTGCCAATGTCCGGCGCACGGAAGGGCTCGCCGCTCCCATTTCGCCAAGCCCTGCTCCACCTACAGCTTTTGATCGTTTCGGGCGACATGGTCAATCCAGCCACATCGGATCATGGGTGCAGGGTCATCCTTTCGGATCTCGCGACAGTCGTGTTATTTTCGAAAGTGTCGTGGCGCGTGGCGCGCGGGATGCCGCCGCCGTTAGCCCCGAGTTGCGGCCCCTCACCGCTGTCCCCGAAGAGCTACTTCGGTGCGGTAACATGATTTGCCTATCTTACCCAAAGCATCTATGTCCAGCGCTCGCACACCAAAGCGATACTGTTCGAGGATGAAAGTGAGTGAGCTTCTGGACGAGCAAGCCATTACCCGCGACAGCTGGACTGTGCTGCCCAACACTGATCCGGCTCACGTCTGGATATGCGAGTTATTGCTGTAGGAGCTATGGCACGTCGTTGTTTTCCCGGCGCGGCCGCGCGGCGCCCGGGGCCTGTTGACCCGTTTTGAGCGCCTCCAGGTCCAACGGATACGGAGCGATCCTTCGAGGCTCGGTCCTCAATCGCGAGTAACGTTTCGCCAGCCGCGCGAGGTGCGCTTGCGTTGAGATACATGCCGGGAATGGTTTTGCGGCCCGCCTTCTCTCATTCTACCGACGCTTTGCGTCGCGGACTTGCGCCGTTGAAGAGCAGCCATCATCTTGTGGCATTCCAAAACCCGATGTTGCCATGCGCGAACAACGCCTTCGCGCCCGCAAAGCCATCTCAACAGGACTAGCAGCGTGTCGAAAATGCTGTTAGGCGCCGAGCTGGCGGCCGCGCCACGATGTGGTGGTACGACTAATCTGCGATGATTGACCAATCAACGCCGGCTCGACGATAGACATCACAGCAAGGATTCGACCGAAAGAGGCCCATCTGATCAGATCAGTACTGTGTCTGGGCTGCCGTTCGTGAAGCTGTGTCTCAAGAGCAAGCGGGGCTGCATGTATCTGCTTTCGCTTCGCGTGGCGATCAGACAGCAGATGGCCCACTGCTGCGGCAGCATCCAGCAGAAATTGCACAGTTTCGGTTAGGGCAGTGTTGGACAAAAGGGAAGCAAACGCCGTGTTGCACAACGGCACCACACGAACGTCCTGTCACATTCTTTCGCGCACGTCGCCGCTCCGTCTCCTTTTTGCCCCACCACAGCCAAACGGCTTCGTCACGTGCGGCGCCGGTGCGACAATCAAAGGAGCTTACTCTTGGATAAGCCGAGCGGAGTCTACGATCCGGAGGATCTCGCGAGCTTGGGAAACCTTTTTGATCGAGCAATCGCGTCTTTACCGACATGCATGCGAACCAGCGAGAATCGCGTGGCGATCGCCAGACTTGTGATGCAACGCGCAGCGAGGGACGAATTGGCGTCGCTGGCGAACTTGATGCTTGCACTTGTCTCGGCCGCTTGATCAACAGCATGCGCTCAATCCTCCCGGGGGTTCGCAGCAAGAGACCATCATCTAGATCATTGAAATAACTTGATTCTCACGTGACGTCAGGTTGTAGGCTTGCAAATTGAGGACCATGACAAACGCCACACCACGACGGCGCCGATGGCGCATTGGAGAACTTGCAGAGGCGACCGGCGTAACGGTACGCACTCTGCATCACTACGAACATACCGGATTGTTGACGGTCTCGGAACGTACCGATGGCGGTCACCGCATGTACGATCGTGAAAGCCTACAACGCGTCTCTCAGATTCGCGCGCTACGTGAGCTCGGCTTCTCGCTTCCTGAGATCCGCAAAGCCATCGAGGGGCGGACATCTCTCACGGACCTATTGCGCAACCATCTGGAGCGAATTGAAGTTCAAGTCGCGCGGGCGACATTATTACGGGATCGATTGCGCAATATGACGACGCAAGGTGAGACAGAATTCAGTGTCGACGAGCTGCCGGCCACGTTAGATGCAATGTCGCGGATTGAGGAGCGTACCCCCTCGGCCATCTGCACGTGCGCCTCTAACGCTAGCCGCGAAGATCGGTGGCGGAAGATTCGGGACGAGCTACGAAGCTGCATGGATCGGGGCGAGCCTCCATGCAGTGAGCGGGCAAATGCGGTCGCGCGTCAGGCCCGTTCGCTGCTGACCGAAATCGCAGGAGTTGACTCAACTGTCTCGATGATACTTAAGGTGCTGACGCGATTGACCGAACCACACAATCTCGCCGGCTGGGATGCGAGTCTCATGCGATACCTGGATCTCGCCCTCGCCGCGCTGGAGGACCAGCTGGGAAAGAGTTGACGCACCGGTTGCCCGCGACTCGGGTTACTGGAATGTCTCTAAACCCAATGAAGTGATGCTGATCCTTGTCTGACTGAGGATCGTTGGCCCGTAGCAATTCGCCTGCGAATCTGCGTTGTCGGCACTCTTTGGGGTTCTTCGCTCTGTGGATTTTGGCAATCAACCTCGACGAGCACCCTTCGAAGTACTTGATTCGCACGTAGCGTCACATTGTACCTTCTAAAAGCATCGACGCAGCGGCGGGGCGACCGACAGAGCGCCGGCTAGGCCGACGGAGACTCCAATGATCGGCATCACTTTCGGAAATTCCCGGTGAGAGCGCTGGGCGAGAACAAGTCGGTGGATGATCGTCTTTGGCCATTGCCGGCGACTGCGCAAACGGCACGCTCTTTACCTTTATGCCGGACTCGACGACGAATGCTGCAGGGTCAGCCGCTGTCGCCAAGCTCAAGGGTTCGAGCCTATCTGCCGCAGGTTGCACGCTGTACGCTTATGCCGCAGCTCAAGCATGGGCAGGCTCCGTCAAACGGACGGGCGCCTTCGATGCCACGCGGGTCGCTGCGGCCCTACCTCGGGCTCAATCGAAACGGCCATTGCCACGGTTCGATTCGACTCCAAGGGAGACAATGCCGCTCCTGGGTTCATCGTTTACCGCTGGCGCGACAATACCGTCGAAGCGGTCGCGCAGACCTGACCGCCCGCACCAACACCGCATGGAGCGTTCGAATGATGAACCATCCTCGACATAGCGATTACGCGCTGCTCACGTGCGTCGCAGTCGCCGCAGTCGCAGCATTTCTCGCCCTCGCGGCAATGCTATCACAGCTGTCGTGCACGCCCGAACGGCCGCCCGAAGAGTACGTTCCCATTCGCCTGGTGCCACTCGAGTGAGCATCACTTCCACATTCGTAAGGCCGACGAACATCGGTGGCTTCTTCCAGCTAGTGAAACTGATGCGCACCTCGCTCTCGGGAGTGAGCTGCCAGGACCTCTTTAGAAGGAACGTAGCGGGTGGCAAGATGTCAGTCGTGCGCGGTCTGTCTGCGGATTACGCGAGCTCAAGCCAAGCGTTAGCAGCGCTGTTCGGCCGAGTGGACGTGGCGTTCCCTCCCCTTGTGAAACAGGTATTCGCTGGGATAACGCCGTGCGCCGCCTGATCCGTGCTGATCGCTGCCGGACTTTGAGAGACGGGCTCTGATCCGGTGCGGCGCTTAGATCTGAGCCCGCCTATGGCACCCCACCCCTCACATTCATGCACGCCTTGCGCTTCCCGGCTCCGAACACAGCGCGCATCACGTAGGCTCGATGAAGGCCGTCAACTGCTCTCGTCGACAAAAGGGAGAACATCAAATTGGATGCAAAACTGCAAACTATGCTTTCCTCGCTCTCGCCGGTGGCTCGCGAATTGGATGCTCTGCCGTCCGGGCGACCCACCCCGGACAATACTTGCGTGAAACTGAACACGAATGAGAACCCATTTCCTCTGCCAGCCATCGTGATGCGAAGCGCAATTGCAGCTCTTGAGGTGCAATACCGCTATCCAGAAGACGACAATATCAGCTTGAGACAAGCGGCCGCAGCGGCCTATGGGATTGCCACTGATCGCGTGATGGCTGGCAATGGATCGTCTGAACTCCTCAGTCTCATTTACAGAGCCTTTCTTGCCCCGGGCGACGGCATCGCAATGATGTCGCCCGGCTTCTCATTCAATCGCAAGCTTGCCATGCTGCAAGGGGCCCGGTTCATTGAAATTCCCTGGTCTGAACCCGACTGCTTGCCGATGGACGAGCTGCTTTTCGGTCGCGCTAAACATGCCAAGTTCATTCTGCTGGCCAATCCGAACAATCCGACCGGAAGCTTTGTTCCGCTCGCTGAGATCGAGCGCCTCGTTATACGATCTGACCGATTGATCGTATTGGACGAAGCTTATGTCGATTTCGCACCTGAGGACGGCCTACGCCTCGTTGAGCGCCATTCGAATCTTCTGGTCCTGCGCACGTTTTCCAAGAGTTATTCCGCCGCTGGCATTCGCGTCGGCTTCGGTTTCGGCCATCCCGAGCTGATTGGGCGGCTTCGCAACATCCAGAATGTTTTCAACATGAATGTGGTCGCTCATGCCGTGGGCATGAGCGTCCTTGCGCATCGCGACGCCTACGAGGAGAACCATCGCCACGTCAGGCTTGAGCGTCAGCGCGTAGCGGCCGCCCTCTCGGAATTTGGGTTCTCCGTAACGCCTTCCCACGCGAACTTCCTCCTCGCCCGTGTGCCGGTAGGCCAGGGTGGCAGATGGTGGCAGGCGGCGTTGCAAGACCAGAGCGTCCTTGTTGCCTTCTTTCCGGATGCCGGCCTGCAAGAGTGCATTCGGGTTAGCATCGGTACAAAGCGCCAGATGGATGCGTTTCTTGCGGCTGTCGGCAGCATTCTTAAGAAAGTGGGATGCCGTGGCTAGTGACCCCTTCCACTCAGGTCACAGATCCCCGTTCGTAATCGATCCGGACCCACACATGATGCAGCTCCGCGACGCAGCCGGAGTCAGTTTTTGTCCGGTCGGCGCATTACGAGCTGTTGAGAACGGCTTCGCAGCATATGCACCGCAGAGCCAGCGAGCGCCTCTTGCACCCCAAAACCCGGCGGACTCCGGTCCTCTCTATAGGAGATAACTGAGTGAGAAACGTTCTTCCCTCAAACCTGACCTGCGGCATCTTTGATCATCTTGACGAGGACGGCCCCGATATCGCCCGGCAATACGCGGACCGCCTCGCGCTGGCGGAGGCCTACGACCGGCTCGGTTTCTATGCCTATCATCTGGCGGAGCATCATTGCACCCCGCATGGACGCGGTCCATCGCCGAACTTGTTTCTGTCAAGCGTCATACAACGCACACGGCGACTTCGCGTTGGTCCATTGGTCATGCTGCTCAACCTCTACCACCCGTTGCGGGCATTCGAGGAGATCTGCATGTTGGATCACCTGAGCAGCGGCAGGGTCGAGGTCGGTCTTGGTCGCGGCTCCCTACCGATCGAACTGAGTTATTTTGGGGTTGGAGCCGATGTTGCCTCAAGCCGTTACGAGGAAGCTTCCCAAATCTTCGTTAACGCGATGAATGGCGGCCCGCTCTCGTACGAAGGGCAACATTTTGCGCTGAGCGACGTTCCTTTGACGCTTTCACCTCACCAGCGTCCTTGTCCCCCGACATGGATTGCTACAAACCGGCCAGAGTCCGCGCATTGGGCGGCGGCGAATGGCGCTAATCTGGCGTGCATGGGGCCCTCTTCTGCCGTTCGCAAGGTAACAGATCGCTATCGCGCTCATCAAAACGCCAAGCATGACGCCAACGGTTCAGCACCATTTCTCGCACTACTCCGCATGGTCGTAATTGCCAGCTCTGAAGCAGCCGCCCGCTCCCTCGCCGCGCCAGCCTACGAAACATGGCTCAAGAGCTTTAAGTTCCTGTACGAGCTCAATGACATCCCGCCTCCATCCAACCTGCCCCTAACCTTGGATGCCGCAATTGAGAGTGAACTGTGCGTTGTCGGAACGCGCGCTTCAGTGCGCCAAACTCTTCTCGATCATGTGGAAGAGGCAGGCGCCAACTATCTCCTTTGCCAGCTCGCCTTTGGATCTCTGTCACTGGATGCCTGCCTCAACACAGCAACTGCGATTCACTCCGAGCTCATAGCGGCAGAGCACTGACGGTGAGCCAACAGCGATTCCAATAAGTTCGTCCTTGACCAGGCAATAAATGGCAACACCGAGGCCTATGAGCACCGCAGCCGGATGCATTTGTCAGGCCGCTCTTATGGTTCAAATGGCTCTTACGCGCATGAAGCCTTTTCGACTACATTACCAAACAGTAGTCTCAACGGCAATAAATGCCCTGTCTCCCATTTTGCCTGCGTTGACATTGCCCCAGCAGTGGTTTGCTTGGACAGGTGAGTTGGCTCACGCTCATCCCGCTTTGGCGCTCCAGTTCGTCGATCGCATTCCACACGAATCCAAGATGTGGCTTATCGCACGGGCGGGCCTGTCGTGACGCAGTCCCGGCAGCGCTCCGACCAGACGGAGGAGATCGCGCGTAAGCTCGAGATCGTTCTGGCGGAGTTGGCTTCGCTGCGCATTCTGCTGGCTGCGCACGGAATTAGCACCCCTCCACCTCTGCATGAGGACTACCTCACTGTTCAGCGATTCGCAGCGATGAACCACATAAGCCCCGAAGGCGTGCTCTCTCGGATCCGCCGCGGCAAGTTGCGCGCGGAGAAGCGCGGTGGCCGCTGGTGGGTGAAATGCACGGTTTGCACAGCATAGCCGTGCAGTGGCGAGGACAGTAAGACAGACGAAATGACCAATCCGAGATAGGGAATCCAGCACATGGAAATGATCTGCGCGATTAAGTTGCTAGCTTTTCTGAGCTCGACCAGACGGCCGATGGAGAATCAAGAGATCGATCGAGGTCGATGTGGCGCACGATCAACACGCCATCGCCAGATCGGGAGGCTCGATGTCGATGCACCCACGCAATCACAAAACGGGTGGGCGCCCCGAGCAAACGGGTGGGCGCCCCGAGCACCGGGATATCGGATGACCACCTTTGCGTGACCGGGATCACTCACTCAATTCGGCTCTCGTCAACAGAGCGATCCGAGTGAGAAAGCGGAAGAGCACGGACGCGTGGCAGAAGTCCAACTCCGATGCCGCTGCATGTATTGTGGCAAATGGAAAGCGGCGCACACCCTCCATGTCAGTTTTGCACGTGAGCCACCGCACGCTACCGGGTTACGGCCTGGAGCACAGGAAAGATAAATGCCTTGCTCGCAAATCGCACACTTTGCGAGTTCCCCTGAGCATATCTTGAACGTCCGTCTCACGCCCGCTGGGGCGTAGCAGCGGACATGTATTCCAGTCATTCGCCTGTTCAGGGTCGCCTCGCGCGCCGGTGTCAAACGGGGACAGGTCTGATTTCGCTGGGATGGTCGCCAGATTCTGGCTGGAGAAGGAGATGGCCAATGATGTCACCAAGACTGATGTCAGTCCTCGGGTCGATGGTAGCAGTCGAGCGCATGTTTTGGAAACTTCGAGAATTGATCGATGGCGACAGCGCGATCTCACCTGAAGTTCGAAAGACGCTTCATGTAATGTTAGATGCAAAGCTTCTTTCCGCAAAAGATAAGATTTTGAGCGACGCGCGCGCTGCGATTGACGCAACTCCTGATTTGCCGCAGGCGGTCCGCGATCGAGCATACAGGTCGCTCGACTTTGCAATGAAAATGTTCATGACCAGAACCGCGCCGCCCTCAGGATCCTTTTAACGAAGTCGGTATCTGCAGCGCTCATCCCAAGATACATTGATGCATGCCCCGCTCCAGCGATCGCTTGCCCGGACACTTGGCTGTGCAGGGTTGATGTTAGCCGAGGGGGCTTCGATTGAGCTCCTGAGCAGCTATGAAGCTGATGGGAATGGAGCGACAGCACCTCGCTAGTTGATCAATCTAATCTGTCCTGGCGGCCCGCAGGCTTGGGTGGGGACCTGCCGAAATGCTGCAGGCTCTCTTTTTCTCGAGCATCCCGAACCAGGCTTCTCTGCCCGTCTTTAGCGGTCCGCTGCGTCGAGCCAATGTGCGAGTGCCCCTCAGCTCTGTAACTTGATCATCGAAAGGACCGGCCAGTTGTCGTCATTAGTCAGCGGCGTAGGCTCGACTCTGCTCGCGGGAAGCAGCGCTTGAGTTGATCCAGCTCAAGCGTCATGATTCGCGTTCCCGAGATGGCTTCGATGCCTGGCTAGGACCTTCACCGAATGGACGGTCGCATGCTGAGCCATTCTTCGACATGCGCCTGATCAATTGAATCAAGAGGATCGGCTCACCCACTCAATGTTGATGGATCCCTCTTGGCCCATCCGCAGCATGGATACCTCGCATCAAAACAATAGATTTTACCAATATTCTCCAAATCCACATAGCTAACTGCCGGCTATCAAGGATGATTGAGGAAAAGGCGCGTCATGACGTATTCGCTATTTTCAATGCAATTGGCGGATGACGCGCAAGCGCCAGCACGTGATCAGCTCTTGCGCCCAGATCGAGGCCCGTCTTGGTCGCGCTATCGGACTAGGGCGCAGTGCAACGTGTTCTATTGCATCAGCGAGCCACTGGCGCGCGGGAGCTGCTTAAATGCATCAATCTGGCCCGAACATCAGCCATGAGGCAGCATGGGCAGCTCGCCCTCAGATCTCTGGCCAGCCTTAGCGAGAACGGCGCAGGCCAAGCCAATAACGACAAGGGTGATCTAGCGTCGCTGGGTGCAGCGCGCTGGCAGGCTGATCCCGGATGGCCGCGCTTGACGCGCATCTGTCCGGTGGCGCGCGGTGAGCCCTTTGCGAGTCAACAAGGAACTGGAGTGTTTTCGATGCGGCTCGTGGCC
>NZ_JADPKQ010000034.1:0-12500 GCF_023074015.1 Bradyrhizobium sp. 142 | reverse complement strand
TCAAGGCGACGCACTTGGCGACTATCAGTAAGGATATCCATACCGACAGTCAGCTACAGACCGGATGAACTCGCAAGACGGCCGTCCTCGGACGAGTACGATGCACATGGTGGCCAGCATCCTGCAATCCGTCGACCAACCAATACCAGTTGTAGGTCGACTCGACCACCACGCCGGCCAATTCGTCTTGCCACCGAGCCAGAAAGCCAATGATCTTCGCGATATCGTTGGGCAGCCGCTTCTGCGCCACAACCCGATCACCATCGTCGATCACAGCGACAACGCTGTTGTTGGAATGCAGATCAATTCCGCTGTACATCATCTTCTCCTCCTCATGCCAAAGTGATTCGATGACCTCGAACTCACTTTAGCTCCACCGCCTTCTTGGTTGCGAAGGCCGGCTAGATGATCTTCAGTGCTGGACTATCTCCGTAATCCTGCGCTCGCTCCACCGTCCGTACGGGCTCGTTTGTGCTCGACAGGTCGAGTTCTTGCGAAACCTACCATCTTCGCCAACCGTCCACCAGGAGAGGTTGAACGTCGATAAGTTCATCATCGTTGCGTGCAACATTAGCGATTGGAAAAAATGGCAAAATTGAGACTGTCAAGGATAGATCAGGGTAGAACGGAACTTATCCCCGTAATAAACCCAATGCTGTTTGGGGTTCTGGGTGCGTATTGGGAGGATTAATCATGGCAGGTATTGAACAATTGCGCAGGCGAGAGGGAGTGAACCTGGTCCAACTCGAGGCGGACATTGCGTCGGTGCGCTCGGGAAGCTCTATTACTTCCATTGCTCTGCCTGATTACGTCGAGCACACCGCGGGCGTGACGCGCGTCGGCGCGCTCAGTGCAGAAGCGGTCGTTCGCGACTATGAGTCCGCTGCAAAAGAGATCGAGGCGATGGGCACCGAGTTGATCGACGCCGCACAAAAATGCGAGGCGCTGACAGCTCAAGTCCATGATGCGATCGCCTTCATGCGAGAAACGGCGGCGGGGTATCGTGAAGAGGGACGGAAGATCTTCAAGCGCATCGAAGAATGCGCGCTGTTCACCGAAGACGTCCGCAAGACATGCGAACAGGTCAAGCGCAGGATGGTCGAAGTCTCGGTAGGCCCATCGTCCGAGGAGGAGCTTGCGTCGCAAGAGCCCGAGCTGAGTGGGATCGCCGCCAAGGTGTCGATGAGCGAGATACGGTGAGGCGGGCGTAGAGCGTAGCTCGTAGGATGGGTTGAGCTCTTGCGAACCGGTCGTCGCGTGCAGCGCCGATACGTATCGCTTCCGTCGAGCTACGGCGGACAAGTCGCTCCACCCATCCTACGGTCTGCGAAACCCATCATCTAAACACAGGCTCGAGCACAAAGTCTCAAACCACGGGCACGAGCACAACGCCAAAGTACTGACGGGCACAATAGTAACCTGCCATTCGCGAGACCCGAATGGCGGGTTACGCCCTCGGCTAATTCTGGCTCTGCCAGATTGATGGGTATCGCTTCCACCTTCGCGCGTTGAGCGACGGCGGGCAAGTCGTGCACGCATCCTATGGGCTAGTGTGTCGGCGTCAGGTTGATCGTCGAGGAGGCCAGACGGCTCGGGGTTTAGTGCACTGTCAGCGTAATTCCCATATTGAATGATGCGTATGCTTCGCTCCATTTATGTACCGCTTATGCGAGGCCCCTTACCGGCGTTTGCATTATCCTTGCAAATTCGTCTAGATCACGAAGAATATCGACTAGATCGCCTACGTCGCTTCGCTCCAAATGTTTGATAACTTGGTTTGACGTGATCGAAAGACCAAACTTTTCCTGAAACTGCCCATTAAGCGCGGCGAACGCCTTCTTTCCCGAGGAAATGGCCGTCCTTCGAAGAGGCTCTTTCCAGTCCTGCTCGAAGAGTTCGAGAGCCTCTTTGACAACTGTGGAAGGGTCCTTCGCGCTCCGCGTCGCGAAATATCTTACTCAATTTGACACATATCGGCCCAACGCGTCCGCCTTCTGGCCAGCTACGATGCCGTCAAGCATTTGGCCGACGTCACTGGCTGATATAGTCCTTCAAGGACTTGAAATTGCGAAACCGAATGGATTTGAACATTGTTGGTCCAGTTTGATTTTGGGACGCAAATCAATTACACGCGCAAGTTGTCACATGTCTATTTTTTGTCAAAGAAGCAAAAAGGGGATGGCGAACGCCACCCCCTTATTTTTCGGGCGCCCGGGCGCCAAGCCCGGGCTCTAGCAATCTTCGCTCGCTCTCCCCCTCACGAACACCCAGTCGTACTTCCACACGTATCGCACTTCATGCACGTGCCATTCCGCACCAGCGTGAAGTTGCCGCACTCTGAGCACATCTCGCCTTCGTAGCCTTTTGCCTTGGCTTCCGCGCGGCGCTCGGCCTTGGAGGGCACTGCGGTTTGCGCGGTGCCGGCCTTGCTCCACTGCAGCTGCCCCAGCTTCTCGGTGGGCGAGAGGTCGTGGCTCACTTCCTGCTTCAGCGCGACCGCGCCTTCGAGGACATCGCCGGCGCGGCTTGCGCCGTGCGAGGCCAGCGAAGTGACCTTGGAGCCGCCGGTCGGAGCGCTGTCGTTGCCTTGCGAGACTGCGGTCGAGCCGCCGCGCATCACGACGAGGTTGTCGGTGCGGGAGCGGGTGAGGCCGCGCGACACCAGCTTGGTGGCGCGGTGGCCCGCGTCTTCGTCCGGCTCCTTGCCTTCGTCGACGCCCTTGCCGAGCGCGTCGAAGCCGGTCTCGCTGGGATCGACATGGGCGAGGTCGAAGCGGGACAGGTAGCTCACCGCCAGTTCGCGGAAGACGTAGTCCAGGATCGAGGTGGCGTACTTGATGCTGTCGTTGCCCTGCACGGGGCCCGCCGGCTCGAAGCGGGTGAAGGTGAAGGCGTCGACATATTCGTCGAGCGGCACGCCGTATTGCAGGCCGAGCGACACGGCGATGGCGAAGTTGTTGATGAAGGAGCGAAGCGCCGCGCCTTCCTTGTGCATGTCGATGAAGATCTCGCCGATGCGGCCGTCATCATACTCGCCGGTGCGCAAGTACACCTTGTGGCCGCCGACCACCGCCTTCTGGGTGTAGCCCTTGCGGCGATCCGGCATCTTCTCGCGCTCGCGCATCACGATGATGCGCTCGACCAGCTTCTCGACGATCTTTTCCGAGACCTGGGCGGTCCGCGCCGCCATCGGCTTGTCGTAGAGCTGCTCGACCGCATCGTCCTCGTCCTCATCATCGCTGATGAGCTGCGAGTTGAGCGGCTGCGAGAGCTTCGAGCCGTCGCGGTAGAGCGCGTTGGCCTTCAGCGCCAGCTTCCACGACAGCATGTAGGCGGACTTGCAGTCCTCCACCGTGGCGTCGTTCGGCATGTTGATGGTTTTTGAGATCGCGCCCGAGATGAAGGGCTGGGCCGCCGCCATCATGCGGATGTGGCTCTCGACCGACAGATAGCGCTTGCCGATCTTGCCGCAGGGATTGGCGCAGTCGAACACCGCGTAATGTTCTGCCTTGAGGTGCGGAGCACCTTCCACCGTCATCGCGCCGCAGATGTGGACGTTGGCCGCCTCGATCTCACGCTTGGTGAAGCCGACGGCCTGGAGCAGGTCGAAGCCGGGGGCGGCAATGGCTTCCGCGCCAATGCCGAGCTGGTCGCGGATGAAGTCCTCGCCAAAGGTCCATTTGTTGAAGGCGAACTTGATGTCGAACGCGGTCGGCAAGGCTTTCTCGACCTTGGCGATGGCTTCATCGGTAAAACCCTTGGCCTTCAGCGTCGAGGCGTTGATGCCGGGGGCGTTGGAGAGCGAACCGTGGCCGACAGCGTAGGCCTCGATCTCCGCGATATCGCTCTCGCGATAGCCGAGCGTGCGCAGCGCGGCGGGGACCGCGCGGTTGATGATCTTGAAGTAGCCGCCGCCGGCGAGCTTCTTGAATTTCACCAGCGCGAAGTCCGGCTCGATGCCCGTGGTGTCGCAATCCATCACGAGGCCAATCGTACCGGTCGGCGCGATCACCGTGGTCTGGGCGTTGCGATAGCCGTGCTTCTCGCCGAGCTCGAGCGCGGCATCCCAGGCAGCCTGCGCGTGTCCGACAAGGTCGGCCTGCGGGCAGGAGACGAGGTCGAGCGGCACCGGGTTGACCGCGAGCGCCTCATAGCCGTTGGACTGGCCGTGGGCGGCGCGGCGGTGGTTGCGGATCACGCGCAGCATGTGCGCGGCGTTCTTCTTGTAGCCGGGGAAGGTGCCGAGCTCGGAAGCGATCTCCGCCGAAGTCTTGTAGGTGATGCCGGTCATGATCGCGGTCAGCGCGCCGCAGAGCGCGCGGCCTTCCTTGCTGTCATAGGCAAGGCCCATGGTCATCAGGAGGCCGCCGATATTGGCGTAGCCGAGGCCGAGGGTGCGGAACTCGTAGGAGAGCTCGGCGATCGCCTTAGACGGGAACTGCGCCATCATCACGGAGATTTCGAGCACGAGCGTCCACAAGCGGCAGAGGTGCTCGTAGCCCTCGACGTCAAAATGCTTGGTCGTGGCGTTGTAGAAGGTCAGCAGATTGGCGGAGGCAAGATTGCACGCCGTGTCGTCCAGGAACATGTATTCCGAGCACGGATTGGAGGCGCGGATGTCGCCGGATGCCTTGCAGGTGTGCCAGTCGTTCATGGTGGTGTTGAAGTGCAGGCCCGGGTCGGCCGACGCCCAGGCGGCGTAGCCGATCTTCTCCCAGAGGTCGCGCGCCTTCAGCGTCTTGGTGATCTTCTTGGTCGTGCGGCCCACCAGATTCCAGTCGCCGTCGGTTTCCACGGCGCGCAGGAAGTCGTCCCGCAGCGAGACCGAGTTGTTGGAATTCTGGCCGGAGACAGTGAGATAAGCCTCCGAATCCCAGTCGGTGTCGTAGACGTCGAACTGGATGTCCTTGTAGCCCTGCTTGGCAAACTGGATGACGCGCTTGATGTAGTTGTCGGGCACCAGGCTGCGGCGGGCGAGCTTGATCTCGCGGCGGAGCGCCGGGTTCTTCTCGGGGTCGAAGCAGTCGTCGCCCGAACCTTCGCAATTGACGCAGGCCTTCAGCACCGCCTTGAGGTGCTTCTGGTTGATCTTGGATCCGGTGACCAGCGCAGCAACCTTCTGCTCCTCCTTCACCTTCCAGTCGATATAGGTTTCGATGTCGGGGTGATCGACGTCGACCACGACCATCTTGGCCGCACGACGCGTGGTGCCGCCCGACTTGATCGCGCCCGCAGCGCGGTCGCCGATCTTGAGGAAGCTCATCAGGCCCGATGAGCGGCCGCCGCCGGAAAGCTTTTCGCCTTCGCCGCGCAGGCGGGAGAAGTTGGAGCCGGTGCCGGAGCCGTATTTGAACAGGCGCGCCTCGCGGACCCAGAGGTCCATGATGCCGCCCTCGTTGACGAGGTCGTCACCGACGCCCTGGATGAAGCAGGCGTGCGGCTGCGGGTGCTCGTAGGCCGATTTCGACTTGGTCAGCTTGGCGGTGAAGGGGTCGACGTAATAATGGCCCTGGCCGGGACCGTCGATGCCATAGGCCCAGTGAAGACCGGTGTTGAACCATTGCGGCGAGTTCGGCGCGACCATCTGCTTGGCGAGCATGTAGCGCAGCTCGTCGTAGAACGTCTGGGCGTCTTCGTCGGAGGTGAAGTAGCCGCCTTTCCAGCCCCAATAGGTCCAGCAGCCGGCGAGGCGGTCGAACACCTGTTTTGCGCTGAGCTCGCTGACATAGCGCTCTTTCTCGGGCAAAAGAGCGAGGGCCTCGGTGTCGGGCACGGAGCGCCACAGGAAGGAGGGGACGGATTCCTCCTCGACCTTTTTCAGGCGCGCGGCAACGCCGGCTTTGCGGAAATATTTCTGGGCCAGCACGTCGGAGGCGACCTGCGACCATTCGGTCGGCACCTCGACGTTTTCGAGTTTGAACACCACCGAGCCGTCGGGATTCCTGATCTCCGACGTGGTCAGCCGGAAATCGATTCCCGCGTAAGGTGACTGTCCCTGGGTGGTGTGGCGCCGCTCAATCCGCATGGTCTTGCCCCGTCCTAATTGTGACCGGACCGCCTCCGTTCAGGCGTGCCGGGCCGATATTTCGTTTCGCGAGTCCTCGAAGGGCCTTTGCCGGCCTTAAGGCTTCGCAGTTCAAGCCGGTGGATCCGGCCCAGTTTCTCCCGGCGCGATTGCTTCGGTGCACGCACCTTGCATCCGCCGGCATGTCCACACCCATCCGCCCCCAAGGGGATGTGCGCGACATGCGTTCAACGCCCCTACGTCACGTCTTCAACCTTTTGCCATCCGAGCCTGTTGCCGGCCCGTTCTGGCGCCCGAAAAGACCGCCTTCCGAGGGCAGACAAGCCCTCATCCCGCTGCCCTTGTCTGGCGTGGCGGAGTGCCGTTTTGCGGACCCTTTGGGGAGTGCCGGCGGGACGCAAACACACTCGCGCCGAACGGACCGAAAGCTAGGACTCTCCGTTGCGCCCGTCAAGAACTAGTGCGAGTTCCTGAATCAAATACTAAATATGGTGGACAGCGGGGGAAAACAGGGGGCGAGCCCGCGCCTGTTGTGGAGGCAAGTATCAGTGAGTCCTCAGGGATTCCCAACCGAAAAAAATTGCATCCGGTGATGCTGCACGTGCTTCATCCCGCTGTTCACAGGGCAGGTATATTTTTGAGCAACGGGGTTGCCTAACCGGGACTCACGTAGGGCTACGGACGGTGAGGGCAGGCATGCCCGGGGAGGTGGTGGTCGGAGGCCCGAATCCGCGCCAAGCTGACTTCGTTTTCCGCCGGGTACCCCACATGCTTGATTCGACTCGGCCGCTGCTGCGGCCGCGCATCGCGCCGGCCGGCCTGATGTTCCTTGCCATCACCTCGGTCGGCTGGGGTTTTAATTGGCCGGTCACGAAGTTTCTGCTGGCCGAACTGCCGCCGCTGACGCTGCGCGGGGTGACCGGCGTGCTCGGGGCGGTGCTGCTGGCAGCGCTCGCGCTGATCCGCCGCGACAGCCTGAAGGTTGCGCAAGAGATCTGGCCGCGGCTCCTGATCGCGGGGCTGCTCAATGTCACCGGCTGGATGGTGCTGATGGGGCTGGCGCTGCTGTGGCTGCCGGCCAGCGAGGCCGCGCTGATCGCCTACACCATGCCGGTCTGGGCCTCGCTGATCGCCTGGCCCGTGCTCGGCGAACGGCCGACGGTTCTGCGCACCATCGCGCTGATGATGGCGTTCGCGGGCCTCGCCTCGATCATGGGCGGCAACGGCTTTGCCGCCATCGAAGAGAAGCTGCCGGGCATCGTCATGGCGCTGGCCGGGGCGGCCGGCTTTGCGCTCGGCACGGTGCTGCTGAAGAAATATCCCATCCGCCTGCCGCCGATCACGGCGGCAGCCTGGCAGATCGGCGTCGGCTGCCTGCCGGTCGCCATCGTCGGCCTCCTGGTCGAGACCTCGCATCTGGAATTGGTGACGCCGGTCGGCTGGTGGCTGCTGGTCTATTCGACCGTGGTGCAGTTCTGCATCGCCTATGTCAGCTGGTTCGCCGCGCTGTCGCGCCTGCCGGCCTCGGTCGCGGCGATCGGCACCATGGCGGTCCCGGTGATCGGCGTGGTGGCCTCGGCGATTGCGCTGGGCGAGCCGCTCGGGCCGGGCCAGATCGCCGCGCTGATCTTCACGCTGGCAGGCGTGGTGCTGGCGACGCGTTAGATTCCTGTTTGACTAACCCGCCGCCCCGCCGCCGTTCAGCGCCCTGCGGATCATGTCGGCGAGCTGGTTGCGGCGGTAGGGTTTGGTCAGCAGCATCACGCCGTCGTCGAGCTTGCCGTGGTGGACGATGGCATTGTCGGTGTAGCCGGAGGTGTAGAGCACTCTCACGCCAGGCCGCCGTTTTGCCACCTCTTCGGCGAGCTCGCGCCCGCTCATGCCGCCGGGGATGACGACGTCGGTGAACAGCAGATCGAAGGCCTGGCCGGCCTCGATCAATTGCAGTGCGGCGCGGCCGTCCGGCGCGGCAACCGTCCTGTAGCCGAGGCTCTGCAGCTGCGCGGTGACGAAGTTGCGCACGAGATTGTCGTCCTCGACAACGAAAATGGTCTCGGCACCACCTTCGGCCGGCAGCGCGGCGGGGATGGCCGCCTCGGGCGCGCCTTCGCCCGGCGGCAGATAGAGCTTGATCGTGGTGCCGTGGCCTTCCTCGCTGTAGATCTTGATGTGGCCGCCGGACTGCTTGACGAAGCCGTAGACCATGGAGAGGCCGAGGCCGCTTCCCTTGCCGACCTCCTTGGTGGTGAAGAACGGCTCGAACGCCTTCTCCTGGACGTCAGGCGGCATCCCGGTGCCGGTGTCGCTGACCGCGAGCATCACGTAGGGACCGGGCCGCACCTCCGCATTGGCCTGCGCGTAGGACTCGTCGAGCACGACGCGGTGGGTCTCGAGCAGCAGCTTGCCGCCGTTCGGCATGGCGTCGCGGGCGTTGATGGCCATGTTGAGCACGGCGTGGGTGAGCCTGGACGGATCGATGTGCGAGGTCATCGGCCCCTGCTCGAGGACGGTCTCGATCTGGATCTGCTCGCCGAGGGTCGGGCGCAGCAGCTTTGCGATGTCCGATATCGCGGCGTTGATCTCGACATTGCGCGGCTCGAGCGGCTGCCTGCGCGCGAACGCCAGCAGGTGCTGGATCAGTTCGGCGCAACGTTCGGCGGCATCGTCGATCAGGCGCGCCGTGCGCTGCAGCTCGGGCTGCCCCTTCAGGCTCTCCACCAGCGTCTCGGTGTTGCCGGAGATCACGGTCAGCATGTTGTTGAAGTCGTGCGCGACGCCGCCGGTCAGCTTGCCGATGGCATCCAGCTTCTGCGACTGCTGCAATTGCCGCTCGGTCTCTCGCGAGATGGTCGCGTCGTGATAGACCAGCACCGCGCCGGAGATGGCGCCTTGCCCGTCGCGCATCGGCCGGCCGCTGATCATGAGATGACGGACGGGATTGCCGCTGTGGGGGCGGACGATCATCTCCAAATTCTCGAACTGCTCGCCGCGCAGCACGCGCGCCGACGGCAGCTCTTCGGACTTGAGCGGCGTCGTCCCGTCGCCATGGAAGACGTCGGATAGCGCACGCAAATTGCGAAGGTTCATGCCGGTCCGATGCAGCAGCATGCGCTCCGCCGCCGGATTGGACAGCAAGACGTTGCCTTCGGTGTCGATGACCAGCACCGCCTCCGCCATGCTGTGAAACGTGCTCTGGAGCACGTTGACCGACAGCCGCAGCTCGTCATGCGCGGTGACGAGATGCTCGGTGCGTTCGGCCACCGCCGCCTCGAGCATCTCCTTGGCGGCCGTGGTCTCGGTCAGCGTGCTCTGGAGCGCCACCTTTGTGCGCTGGCTTTCGCGCATCAAGAGCGCGACCAGGAGCAGGATCAGCATGGCGCCGGCGACGTCGATGCCGAGCAGTACGATGCCGGTGCGACGCGAATCCGACGTGCGCGTGGCGAGCTGCCTCTCTTCTTCCGCGCTCAGATGGTCGAGATTGGCCATCACCGCTTCCATCAGGCCGCGGCCCTCGGCCTTGCCCTGGAGGGCGGCAATGCCGGCAAGGTCGTTCTCGGTGCGCAGCCGCATCGCTTCGGCGGCAATCTCCATCCGGCGCTGTGCGAGGGGTTCGGTGCTCTCCATCAGCGCGACATGATCGGGCTTGTCGCGGACGGCCTGCTTGAGGTCGGCCAGTGCGGGTGCGATCCGGGCGCGGGTCGCCTGGAATTCGTCGCTGAAGCCCGGGGTGCGGTAGATCTCGTAGCCGCGCGCCGCGCTCTCGGCGCGGCGGAGCAGGACGCGCACGTCGGAGATCTTCTTCAGGACCTCGATAGTGTGGTTGACCCAGGCCGCGTCGGACCGCGACTTGACGTCGAGTCCGATCGAGGCTGCGGTGATGATCAGGAGGATGGCAAGTCCAGCACCGAGAATGACGCGCTGCGTTGGAATCAAGGGGCTTCTTTCTTGTCCATCGACTGTGCGCGCTCGCCGGGTCCGGCGATGCATTCCCGGATCGTGGTCAGCAGCGCGTCCGGCGTGAACGGCTTGCGCAGGCAACGCGTCGCGCCGAGCTCAAGCGCCATGCGCAGAAAGTCGGGCGAGGGCGAGGCCGCCGCCGCGAAGGCGTAGCCGGACATCGCGATCAGGGGAATCGCGGGCGCACGTTCGTGAAAGATGCGGATGGATTCGAAGCCGCGCATATGCGGCATGAAGATGTCGACCAGCATGACGTCAAATGTCTGCGCCTCGAGCGCAGCAAGCCCCGTTTCTCCGCCGTCGGCCAGCGTGACGTCGAAGCCCTGACGTTGGAGGAGGACCTCGATGGTCGCGCCGACCATCGGATCGTCATCTACCACGAGGATACGCGGCATGACATTTCCCAGTAGATCGAAGTCCCCATACTGATTGCTGATATAGGCGAATCGTGTGCCGGGTCAATTTTGGATTGGACAGCATTAGGTATGCACGGTGAAGTGCATAACGGGGGCTAAAAAGTTCCAGTCTGCACCGCGAATAGGCGCGGCAGTTCGACCCTGCGAATGGGTTCCATTCTATTCCAGGCAGCGGCGCAATTGGGTCTTGATCGTCAACGATGCCACGCCGGGCGTTGCAGGCATCTGCGCGCCGGCAACGGGAGGTCGTCCATCCGCAAACCTCCGGCCAAAACGCATGGACGGCGCCGATAATTGTCGGCGCCGCCCCGACCGATGGCCGATCGTTTGCCTTCAGGCCGTATTACGGGCAGGGATGACGCAGGCCATCATAGCCGAGATAGGTGCCCGACGCCGGGTCGTAGGACCTGTAGCGCTGGGCGCAGTAGGCCGCGGAATCGCCGCCGGTATCTGGCACGACCGCCACTGTCGGCTCGTCATAGTAGGTGTCGCCATAGTAGTAGGGATCGTCGTAGTAGCCGCCGCCATAGTAGGCGTACGAGCCGAGGCCGCCGATCGCCGCACCCGCCGCGAAGCCTGGCCAGAAGCCGCCGCCGCGATGATGATGACGCCAGCCGCCGCCCCAATTGCCGCCACCCTGCCAGTTGCCCGCGGTTGCGACGCTGCGGGTACCGCCGAAGGACGGCGAGATCGCGGGTCGAGTCACCGGGCCAGCTGCGAAGCTGCCGCCGCTTGGACGTACCGCTGTGCCGCCTGCGAAGCTGCCGCCGCTCGGACGTACCGCTGTGCCGGCCGCGAAATTGCCGCCGCCACCGTGGAACGCCGCGCCGCCACCGCCCATCCGTGCGCCACCGCCGAAGCCGCCGCCACCCATGCGCGCGCCGCCTCCGCCGAAGTGAGCACCGCCGCCACCGCCGCCGACATGGGCGCCGCCTCCGCCCAAGGCGGGACGATTCTGCGCGAAGCTCGGGGTCGCCAAGGGAAGAACCAGCGCCACTGCCGCAGCGGCACTCAAAACCTGCAGACTTTTCATGATCAAACTCCTTTCCCGGAAGCCAAACCCCATCAAAGCGTGGTGGTTCCAGGATCACGCGCGTTTGCGTGTGTGCAGCCAGCCTCTCATCCGGCCGCTGTACCGTTGATGAACGGATCGCGTCCGATTTGCGGCGCCGGCTTGCGGGGGTACTGCGTTTCGACTGGGGCGCCGAACTGGACATTTCGGTGCCCGGATGGCATCAGGACCCCACGAAGCAGGGTCCTTGCCGCATGAAACAGTTCTTCCTCAAGCTATTCACCTGGTGGAATGGCCAGACCTTTGGCACCCAACTCTGGACCAGGCGGTATGGAGAGCTGGTGGGCGAGGACGAGCAGGGCAACCGCTATTATCGCACCCGCGGCGGGACGATCGATCCCACGCTCGGCTTCGAGCGGCGCTGGGTGATCTACAACGGCTACGCCGAAGCGAGCCGCATTCCGCCGTCCTGGCACGGCTGGATCCATCACGTCGTCGACGTGCCGCCGACCCAGGAGACTTACCAGCAGCGCGAGTGGGAAAAGCCGCACCAGCCGAATCTCACCGGCACGGCTAAGGCATACCGTCCGTCCGGCTCGACCCTCGCCAGCGGCAAGCGGCCGAAGGCGACCGGCGACTACCAGCCCTGGACGCCCGGCTAGACTCGCGCACGTCTCTCTGTTCTGACCGCTCGCGCCGGATGCATGCATCCGGCTGACACTGCTGTGGACAACGGGAACAGCGGGGACGCCGCCTGCGCGGCCATTGCGCCCAGGCGAGCGATACGGCTCAATAATCCCATCTTGCGGAGATGGGAGACCATCGCGTTCGGTTCGGGCAACAGTTCGCGACTGTCCCGAAATGCAGCGGCCGCCGACCAGGACTCGATCGGGAGATAGGCCCCCGGTCTGGAAGCTCCGAAATCGCCCGATGAAATGTGCAGCCGCCGTAAGACAGGAAAGGCCGCTCGGGAAACCGAGCGGCCTTTTTCTGGTGCGCCCAGCATGGGTGCACTCTTATGGGTGAAAGTCCCATCGTGAGTTGATCACAACGAGCGAAGTGAAGCGCAACTGCATGAGGGCGACCGATT
>NZ_JADPKQ010000131.1:0-12589 GCF_023074015.1 Bradyrhizobium sp. 142 | reverse complement strand
CGAAGCCGACGTGACGGAGCCCACCATCTGAACCTCTGGCGCGGACGCAAAACAAGCCGTTCGCGCTCAATCCGGTGAACCGCCGTATACGGACCCGTATGTACGGTGGTGTGGGAGGGGAGAGTCGCGAGACTCCCCCTATCCCGATTTGCATACAGTCGGGCCAGATCAGCCCGAATAGTACATGTCGAACTCGATCGGATGCGGGGTCATCTCGAAGCGCTCGACTTCCGTCATCTTCAGCTCGATGTAGCTGTCGATGAAGTCGTCATCGAACACGCCGCCGGCCTTGAGGAAGGCGCGGTCCTTGTCGAGGTTTTCGAGCGCTTCGCGAAGCGAGCCGCACACGGTCGGGATCTGCTTCAGCTCTTCCTTCGGCAGATCGTAGAGGTCCTTGTCCATCGCCGGACCCGGATCGATCTTGTTCTTGATGCCGTCGAGGCCGGCCATCAGCATCGCGGCGAAGCCGAGATAGGGATTGGCGAGTGGATCGGGGAAACGCACCTCGACACGCTTGGCCTTCGGCGAAGCGGTGTAGGGGATGCGGCAGGATGCCGAACGGTTGCGCGCGGAGTAGGCGAGCAGCACGGGGGCCTCATAGCCCGGGACCAGGCGCTTGTAGGAGTTGGTCGACGGGTTGGTGAAGGCGTTGATCGCCTTGGCATGCTTGATGATGCCGCCGATGTAGTTGAGGCAGGTCTCCGAGAGGTCGGCATATTTGTTGCCGGCGAACACCGGCTTGCCGTCCTTCCAGATCGACTGGTGGACGTGCATGCCCGAACCGTTGTCGCCATAGACCGGCTTCGGCATGAAGGTGGCGGTCTTGCCGTAGATGTGCGCGACCTGATGGATGCAGTATTTGTAGATCTGCAGATGGTCGGCCATCAGCGTCAGCGTGTCGAACTTCATGCCGAGCTCGTGCTGGGCGGAGGCGACCTCATGGTGATGCTTCTCGACCTTGACGCCCATCTTGGCCATGGCGCCGAGCATTTCCGAGCGCATGTCCTGCACGGAATCCTGCGGCGGGACCGGGAAATAGCCGCCCTTGGTGCGGACGCGGTGGCCGAGATTGCCGCCTTCATATTCGGTGTCGGAGTTGGTCGGCAGCTCCGAAGAGTCGAGCCTGAAACCGGTGTTGTAGGGGGTAGAGGAGAAGCGCACGTCGTCGAACACGAAGAACTCGGCTTCGGGGCCGACGAAGACCGTGTCACCCACGCCCATCGACTTCACCATGGCTTCGGCCTTCTTGGCGATGCCGCGGGGGTCGCGGTTGTAGGGCTCGCCAGTGGTCGGCTCGAGCACGTCGCAGGTGATGACCATGGTGGTTTCGGCGAAGAACGGGTCGATCGTCGCGGTCACCGGATCGGGCATCAGGCACATGTCCGACTCGTTGATCGCCTTCCAGCCGGCGATCGAGGAGCCGTCGAACATCGTCCCTTCGGCGAAAATGTCGTCATCGATCATGCTGACGTCGAACGTCACGTGCTGCCACTTGCCGCGCGGATCGGTGAAGCGCAGGTCGACGTACTTGACGTCGTTGTCCTTGATCGATTTCAGGACGTCTTTGGCGGTCTTCATGCATACCCCTTTTGGCTCTGCGGGTCGGTTTCCAGATGAGCAAAATTATTCTCGCTTTCGGCGAGTTTTGCGCGACCGCACAAACGAATTCAGGCCGCCGAAGCAGCCTTATTTCTTGTCAGAGTGTCGCAAAATGCGGGATAGCACCCGGCTCAGATAGCGTCTAGCCCGGATTCGCCGGTCCGGATGCGGATCGCCTCCTCGATATTGGAGACGAAAATCTTGCCGTCGCCGATGCGCCCGGTCTGCGCGGCGCGGCGGATCGCGTCGATCGCTCGCTCGACCAGATCGTCGCCGATCACGATCTCGATCTTCACCTTGGGCAGGAAGTCGACGATGTATTCTGCGCCGCGATAGAGCTCGGCATGACCCTTCTGGCGGCCGAAACCCTTGGCCTCCGTCACGGTGATGCCCTGAAGGCCGACTTCCTGAAGCGCTTCTTTCACCTCGTCGAGCTTGAACGGCTTGATGATGGCTTCGATTTTCTTCACTGCGCGCCTCCCGGCCTTTCGAACAAATAGCAACGTCTTCGTCAGGATGCGCTTTTCTCACGCACGAACTTGTCTTCGCTGTGCCGGGATGCCTGACCAACCCGGCGGCGGCCGGCCACACCTTACATATATGCCAGTGAGCGCGACGAACCGAAGCGACTTCCTCGAAAGCAGGGTCTATGCCAAGTTGCAAATGCCCTGATTGTTGGAGCGTTATCAGCCTTTTAACGAGCATCTCTGATAGGTGGAGCCGACCGGCCCAAAATACCGAAGACTAAGAAATAGGCAAACGATCAATGTGTGTGCAGGCGTCTATTCCCATGTATGGGATCGGCACGGAAGATGCCTGTTGAAGAGGCGTTTGTACCAGGGAAGTGGCATGGAAGTTCTGACCAACGCTGAAATGCAGCGAGCCGACCAGCTCAGCATTGCGGCCGGCACGCCCGGCTTCAAGCTGATGCTGAGCGCCGGCCAGGCGGTCGCCGAAGCCGCCAATGCGCTGGTGGAGGAGGGGCCGATCCTGATCGTGGCCGGCCCCGGCAACAATGGCGGCGACGGTTTTGTCGCGGCCGCCGAGCTTGCCGCCCAGGGGCGCGAGGTCTCGGTGATCCTGATGTGCGAGCGCGATCAGCTTCAGGGGGATGCGGCTTCCGCCGCGCGCGGCTGGAAGCACCCGGTGCTCCCGTTCAATCCGCCGGCGATCGGCAGGCCGGCGCTGATCATCGATGCGCTGTTCGGCGCAGGCCTGAGCCGCGCCGTTGGCGGCGAGGCGCACGAGATGATCGAAGCGATCAACGCCAACGGCGCGCCCGTGCTCGCCGTCGACTTGCCGAGCGGCATCAACGGCACCAGCGCGGCCGTGATGGGCGTCGCGGTGAACGCCATTGAGACCGTCACCTTCTTCCGCAAGAAGCCGGCGCATCTGCTGCTGCCGGGCCGGGTACATTGCGGTGCCGTGCGTGTCGCCGATATCGGCATCGACGCGCAGGTGCTGGACGAGATCAGGCCGCAGATCTTCGAGAACGATCCGGATTTCTGGGGCGCAGCTTTTCCGGTCCCCCGCATCGATGGCCACAAATTTGCGCGGGGCCACGTCCTGGCAGTCTCGGGCGACGCCGCCGCGACCGGCGCGGCGCGGCTCGCCGCCCGCGGGGCCTTGCGCGCCGGCGCGGGCCTCGTGACGCTGGCAAGCCCACGCGATGCGCTCGCCATCAATGCAGCCGCGCTCACGGCAGTCATGGTCCGTCCCGTCGATACCGCGGTCGAATTCGGCGAGCTCCTCAGTGACAAGCGTTACAACACCTGCATGATCGGCCCCGGTGCGGGCATCGGCGATCGCACCTGCGATTTCGTCCACACCGCGCTCACGGCGCAGCGGCATCTGGTGCTCGATGCGGATGCGCTGACGAGCTTTGCCGCGAACCCCGAGCGGTTGTTTGAATCGATCAAGTCCTCGCAGGACAATGCGGTGGTGCTGACGCCGCATGAGGGCGAGTTTCCGCGGCTGTTCTCCGATCTCAGCAACAAATATCCGCACCGCTCCAAGCTCGAGCGCGTACGCGCCGCTGCGGAGCGCTCAGGTGCTGTCGTGCTGCTGAAGGGCCCTGACACGACGATCGCCGCGCCCGACGGCCGCGCCACCATCGCCGCCAACGCGCCGCCCTGGCTCGCTACCGCAGGCGCCGGTGACGTGCTCTCGGGCATCATCGCAGGGCTGCTGGCGCAAGGCGTGCCGGCGTTCGAGGCCGCCAGCATCGGCGTCTGGATGCACGGCGAGGCGGCGAGCGAAGCGGGCCCGGGACTGATCGCGGAAGACCTGACCGAGACGCTGCCGGCAGTGCACAGGCGGATTTATAATGCGCTCGGGGTGGAGTACTGAGCCCTCACTCCACCGCATACCAGCGCACCAGCAGCGGCGCCGCCCAGTCGGTCACGACGGATTCGACCAGCCATCGTCCGGGTGAGGTCGCGGCGAACGCGATGCGCTGGGTTTGGCCGGGCTCGATTGCGAGCGTGTCGAGCCAGTAAGGCTTCCAGCCATCGTCGAGCCGGTCGAGCAGACGGAAGTGCTGCCCGTGGAGGCGGAAGACAGTGGTGACCGCCCCGGGGTTCTTGAGTGCCAGCACGACGGTGCGGCCGGCCTTGGCGCGGAAGGCGGGGGTGGACGCGGTGGAGAAGCTTGCAGGCCGCGTCCAACCGGCCTCGGGTGCGCCGAGCGCGACATCGAACCGCAGGGCGCCTTTCAGGTCGAGCTGGTCAGGGAGGCCGTTCGACGGGAGGGGCTGTGGATCAGACAGCGGGACGCGCCGTTCCCGTCTGCCGGAGATTGTGAGGCTCCCGACCTGGCGCGCCTCCTTGCCGTCGTGCAGCAGGAACGGGGCCGATGTGGCCGTATCCACAAATGCGTCGACACGCGCGCCGGGGGCCAGCACCACAGCGCCGCTGCGAGCCGGGAACGGCTCGGCCGGCTGTCCGTCCATGGCCATTACGCGGACGTCGTGGTTTTCCAATTTGATCGCCAGGACAGTACGTTGGGAGCCGTTGATAAAGCGTAGCCGCAGCCGCTCGTTGGCTGCGGCTGAGAGTTCGAATGACGTCTCCCCGTTGATTGTATAGAGCGGCTGCGTTTCCTTCGGATCGCGGCCCGGGGGAAGCGCGGTCCCATCCGGCCGCAGGCGCCATTCCTCGATCAACAGCACCTCGTCACGGTCGACGGCCGGGCGGCTAGTCTCCTCGCCGATGATCGGAAGCGGGCGGCCGGGCGCTGTCAGACCGTCCTCGAAGAGGCGAAAGTCAACCAGCAAGGTTCCTGCGCTTGGCATTGAAATAATTGATGTTTCAGTCGTGTCCGGCGGGGTGGGCGCGCGCCCCCGCAGCGGGTCGGCCGCGGCCGCGCCATTAAGGCCGTGCCAGACTGGGGCAAGCGGTACAGGCAGGTCGTTCCGAAACACCACCTCGCAGCGGTCGCCGCGCTTGAGATGGACGTTCCCGACATGGCTTACGGCAGCCAGCTCCCAGATTGGTGTAGGCGGCTGAGCCGGGCTCAGAGCCAGACTCGCGAGGCGGGCCTGGAGGGCGAGCTGGGCGGTGACGGACGGGCCTACCCCGCCGACAATCATCCCCGCGGCCGACGCCCCAAGGCCGGCCACAACCTCGCGTCGGGAGGGGGCAAAAATCGGCGTTTTCATGCGACGATCCGGACCATGCTGCGCTGGATAAGTCCAGCCGCCATGCCTAGTTGAGGTGGGACTCGACACGGCCATTTTTTTGCTGCGAACGGGCAGGCACATGCTATAAGCCCGCCGCCCGCGGCATCGCGGCCGGTCTTGATGCAAATTCTCGCGGGCGTGGCGGAACTGGTAGACGCGCTGGATTTAGGTTCCAGTGACGAAAGTTGTGGGGGTTCGAGTCCCTCCGCCCGCACCAAGCGCTTTCAGCGTTTGCACGGATTACTGAAGGGCCTGTTCCTCGCGGATGTTTTTCCGCAAGGAGCCAGATCCGATGAACCCACTAGTGCAGGGGCATTGGCCTCGCGCGCTGGATCGATTGATGACAGCGTCCCGACGCGCAACGTGCCGGGACCGAACGAGAAGAAGATTGGACGCCATGCAGGTCACAGAAACCGTCTCAGAAGGTTTGAAGCACGAATTCAAGATCAGCGTTCCGGCGTCTGATCTTGACGCCAAGGCCGGCGCCAAGCTCGTCGATCTCAAGGACAAGGTTCGCCTCAACGGCTTCCGTCCCGGCAAGGTGCCGGTCAATCACCTGAAGAAGGTCTATGGCCGTTCGGTGATGGCCGAGACCATCGACCAGACCATCCGCGACACTAACACGCAGCTCTTCTCCGAGCGCGGCTTCCGCCTCGCAACCGAGCCGAAGATCACGATGCCGACCGAGCAGGCCGAGGTTGAGGAGCTGCTGTCGGGCAAGTCCGACCTGACCTACACCGTCGCGATCGAAGTGGTGCCGGCGATCGCGCTCGCCGACTTCAAGTCGTTCCAGGTCGAGAAGCCGGTTGCTGAAGTCTCTGACACGGATGTCGACGAGGCGATCAAGCGCATCGCCGATTCGAACCGCGGCTACGCGGCGAAGGCCGAGGGCGCGAAGGCCGAATCCGGCGACCGCGTCACCATCAGCTTCAAGGGCACCATCAACGGCGAGGCCTTCGAGGGCGGCGCCGGCGAGGGTATCCAGGTCGTGATCGGCTCCAACACCTTCATTCCCGGCTTCGAGGAGCAGCTGATCGGCATCGGCGCGGGCGAGACCCGCACGCTGAAGGTCGCGTTCCCGAAGAACTACATGAACGACAAGCTGGCCGGCCAGCCGGCCGAGTTCGAGACCACCGCGACGCTGATCGAGGCGCCGCAGGACATCGCGATCGACGACGAGTTCGCCAAGACGCTCGGCCTGGAATCGCTCGACAAGCTCAAGGAAGCTGCGCGCGAGCGGCTGGTCGCGGAGTTCGCGACCGCAACGCGCCAGCGCGTCAAGCGCGCGCTGCTCGACAAGCTCGACGAGGCGCATCGCTTCGAGGCGCCGCCCTCTCTCGTCGACGAGGAGTTCAATCTGATGTGGAACTCGGTTAAGGCCGAGATGGACTCCGCCGGTAAGACCTTTGCCGACGAGGACACCACTGAAGATGCCGCCAAGGAAGAGTACCGCAAGATCGCGGACCGCCGCGTGCGGCTCGGCCTGGTGCTGTCGGAGATCGGCGAGAAGAACAAGATCACCGTGACCGACGACGAGGTCGGTCGCGCCGTGATCGAGCGGGCGCGCTCGATGCCGGGCCGCGAGAAGGAAGTCTGGGATTATTACCGCAGCAACGCCCAAGCGTTGGCCCAGCTTCGTGCACCGATTTATGAGGACAAGGTCGTCGACTTCATCCTCGAACTCGCCAACGTGACCGAGAAGAAGGTCTCGCGCGAGGACCTTTACAAGGACGACGAAGCGGAAAAGACTGCCGCCTGAGGGCGTTGAGAACGCCTTCTATTAAGGATGATCTGCGTAACAGGCCCAACTAGCCAGGTGGCCGGCTGGGCCTCTTTGCGCGAATCAGCTTCAACTGCCGCGAGGATTAAGCCTTAATGCGCTCCGCACTTGTCTGGCGCGAATTGGGCTATATCTGTGGCTTCATCCTCTACCAAAGTTCCTGCATCACGGGATGTCCGTCGGCCTTCAGGCAAATCCAGCCAGGAAACTGGCAGCCAAGAGTGGCGACGTCCGCGTCCGAAAAACCTAGGTGACTCATGCGCGATCCGGTTGAAACCTACATGAACCTCGTGCCCATGGTGGTCGAGCAGACCAACCGTGGCGAGCGCGCCTACGACATTTTCTCGCGCCTTTTGAAGGAGCGCATCATTTTCCTGACCGGGCCGGTCGAGGACGGCATGTCGACCCTGGTGGTCGCGCAGCTCCTGTTCCTTGAAGCGGAAAATCCGAAGAAGGAAATCTCGATGTACATCAACTCGCCGGGTGGCGTGGTGACGTCGGGCCTTGCGATCTACGACACGATCCAGTTCATCCGCCCCCCGGTCTCAACGTTGTGCACGGGCCAGGCCGCCTCGATGGGCTCGCTGCTGCTCGCTGCCGGCGAGAAGGACATGCGCTTCTCGCTGCCGAACGCGCGTATCATGGTGCATCAGCCCTCCGGCGGCTTCCAGGGCCAGGCCACCGACATCATGCTGCACGCCCAGGAAATCCTGAACCTGAAGAAGCGGCTCAACGAGATCTACGTGAAGCACACCGGCCAGACCTACAAGGCGATCGAGGATGCGCTGGAACGCGACAAGTTCCTCACCGCGTCCGACGCCAAGGAGTTCGGCCTGGTCGACAAGGTCATCGACAAGCGCGCCGAGGAGCCGGCGGGCACGAAGGCCCCGTAACACTGTCGGGGCTGCACTATCGATCCTTGGAAGATCCTTGGAATACGTGTTGGGATTTCGGGATCGTCGGAGCGTCGTTGGCGTTAACGGCGCACTTCGCACGGGCGCAAAAGAGCGCCTTTGCGCCCCGCGGCAGGCGGAAAGTTCCGCTTTCGTGCTTGTTTTTCGTGGCAATCCGGCAACGCCGGGGTGATTTCGATCACTTCGCCCGTGCCAAGACCTGAAATCACGGTATTGTCACGGGTAGCCAGCGGCTCCCCGATTAGCGAATTCTTGATAGTCGGGTGACAGCATGGTTGGCTACGATTGAGCGGCTATGATCGCGGAGAATCGAGCGACCGTGATTCGCGCGGGATGTAACGCATAGGGTCTTTTTTGGTACGGAATTTGCTCTATTTGATGGTCTGTACCGGCTGTCGTGCCGGAATAGAGCGATCGAGCGGACGGGATCGAACCGCGGACGGAGACATGAATGAGTAAGGTCGGCACGAGCGACTCCAAGAACACGCTGTATTGCTCGTTCTGCGGCAAGAGCCAGCACGAAGTCCGCAAACTGATCGCGGGTCCCACGGTCTTCATTTGCGACGAATGCGTCGAGCTGTGCATGGACATCATCCGCGAGGAAAACAAATCCTCGCTGGTCAAGTCGCGCGACGGCATTCCGACGCCGAAGGAAATCTGCAAGGTGCTGGACGATTACGTGATCGGCCAGAGCCATGCGAAGAAGGTCCTCTCGGTCGCAGTGCACAATCACTACAAGCGCCTCAACCACCAGACCAAGCACAACGACGTCGAACTCGCGAAGTCGAACATCCTGCTGATCGGTCCGACCGGCTCGGGCAAGACGCTGCTCGCGCAGACGCTCGCCCGCATCCTGGACGTGCCGTTCACGATGGCCGATGCGACGACGCTGACCGAAGCCGGCTACGTCGGCGAGGACGTCGAGAACATCATCCTGAAGCTGCTCCAGGCCGCCGACTACAATGTCGAGCGCGCCCAGCGCGGGATCGTCTACATCGACGAAATCGACAAGATCAGTCGCAAATCCGACAACCCCTCGATCACGCGTGACGTGTCGGGTGAGGGCGTGCAGCAGGCGCTGTTGAAGATCATGGAAGGCACGGTGGCTTCGGTCCCGCCGCAGGGCGGCCGCAAGCATCCGCAGCAGGAGTTCCTGCAGGTGGATACCACCAATATCCTGTTCATCTGCGGCGGTGCGTTCTCCGGGCTTGAGAAGATCATCTCGGCGCGCGGACGTTCCACCTCGATCGGTTTCGCTGCCCAGGTGCTGGCGCCGGAAGACCGCCGTACCGGCGAGATCTTCCGTCACGTCGAGCCCGAGGATCTCCTGAAGTACGGCCTGATCCCCGAGTTCGTCGGCCGTCTGCCGGTGGTGGCGACGCTGGAGGATCTCGACGAGACGTCGCTCAAGAAGATCCTGGTCGAGCCGAAGAACGCGCTGGTGAAACAGTACCAGCGGCTGTTCGAGATGGAGAACATCGAGCTGACCTTCGCCGACGAGGCGCTTGGCGCGGTTGCCCGTAGGGCGATCGAGCGCAAGACCGGCGCGCGTGGCCTGCGCTCGATCCTCGAGGCGATCCTGCTCGAGACCATGTTCGACCTGCCGGGCCTGGAAGGTGTGGAAGAAGTCGTGATTTCGCGAGAAGTCGTGGAAGGCACGGCCCGTCCGCTCTACATCTACGCCGATCGCTCTGATCGCGCCGTCGAGAACGCCAGCGCCTAAACCGAGGGCGCTGGGAGCTCTAATCGTCCTGTCAGAAATGACGGCTGCGGAACGTATCTCCGCAGCCGGTGTTGCGTCGCTTGTCCGCGTGCGTAAGCGCCTGATGGCGTGCGTCTTTCGATGACTTGACACCCCCCGGGTCGATAGCCACCTAATGTCGGCGGCGAGTAAGAATTCTCTTCAAGATTCGCCTCAGTTCCGATCCGGCAGAGCCCGGTCCGACCCTGCGAAGGACAGACCGGTTTTGCCGATCACCTCGGCACCTTGTGGCGGTTGCGCATGAGCATGGCGGGCTGCGTGCGAGGGGGCAAAGCAAAAGGAAAAGGCCATGACCAATCCAAAACCCAGGCCAACCATCGTCCATGGCGAAACGCACGCTTATCCTGTGTTGCCGCTGCGCGATATCGTCGTCTTCCCGCACATGATCGTGCCGCTCTTCGTCGGCCGCGAGAAGTCGATCCGTGCGCTCGAAGAGGTGATGAAGAACGATGCGCTGATCATGCTCGCGACGCAGAAGAACGCGTCCGACGATGATCCGGCGCCCGATGCCATTTACGAGACCGGTACGCTTGCCAGCGTGCTCCAGCTCTTGAAGCTCCCCGACGGCACGGTGAAGGTGCTGGTCGAAGGGCTCGAGCGTGCGCGCGTGCAGAAGTATACCGATCGCGCTGACTATTACGAAGCGACTGCGATTGCGCTCGCCGACACCGATGCGAAGTCGGTCGAGGCCGAGGCCATGGCGCGCTCGGTGGTGTCCGACTTCGAGAGCTATGTGAAGCTCAACAAGAAGATCTCGGCCGAGGTCGTCGGCGTCGTGCAGGCGATCACCGATTTCGCCAAGCTCGCCGATACGGTCGCCTCGCATCTCGCCGTCAAGATCGCGGATCGCCAGGGAATCCTGGAGACGCTGTCGGTCACGCAGCGCCTGGAGAAGGTGCTGGGCCTGATGGAGAGCGAGATCTCGGTGCTCCAGGTCGAGAAGCGCATCCGCTCGCGCGTCAAGCGCCAGATGGAGAAGACCCAGCGCGAGTACTATCTCAACGAGCAGATGAAGGCGATCCAGAAGGAGCTCGGCGACGACGAAGGCCGTGATGAGCTTGCTGATCTCGAAGAGAAGATCTCCAAGACCAAGCTCTCCAAGGAAGCGCGCGAGAAGGCGCAGCACGAATTGAAGAAGCTGCGCCAGATGTCGCCGATGTCCGCGGAAGCGACCGTCGTGCGCAACTATCTGGATTGGCTGCTGTCGATCCCGTGGAACAAGAAGTCCAAGGTCAAGAAGGATCTGGAAGCCGCACAGGCGGTTCTGGATGCGGATCACTATGGGCTTGAGAAGGTCAAAGACCGCATTGTCGAGTATCTGGCGGTGCAGACACGCGCCAACAAGCTGACCGGACCGATCCTGTGCCTGGTCGGGCCTCCCGGCGTCGGCAAGACCTCGCTCGGCAAGTCGATCGCGAAGGCGACGGGGCGCGAGTTCGTGCGCGTCTCGCTCGGCGGCGTGCGTGACGAGGCCGAGATCCGCGGTCACCGCCGCACCTATATCGGCTCGATGCCTGGCAAGATCATCCAGTCGATGCGCAAGGCCAAGTCGTCCAATCCGCTGTTCCTGCTGGACGAGATCGACAAGATGGGTGCCGATTTCCGCGGCGATCCGTCCTCGGCGCTGCTCGAGGTCCTCGACCCCGAGCAGAACGCGACCTTCAACGACCACTATCTCGAGGTCGACTATGATCTGTCCAACGTGATGTTCATCACGACCGCGAATACGCTCAATATTCCCGGACCGCTGATGGACCGCATGGAGATCATCCGCATCGCGGGCTACACCGAGAACGAAAAGGTCGAGATCGCGCGCAAGCACCTGATCCCGAACGCGGTGTCCAAGCATGGCCTGGACTCCAAGGAGTTTTCGATCGACGACGACGCGCTGCTGCTTCTGATCCGCCGCTACACCCGCGAAGCGGGCGTGCGTAATCTGGAGCGTGAGCTTTCGACACTCGCCCGCAAGGCGGTGAAGGAGCTGATGATCTCCAAGAAGAAGTCGGTCAAGGTCACCGAGAAGTCTCTCGAAGAGTTTCTGGGTGTGCCGAAGTACCGCTTCGGCGAGATCGAGAGCGAGCCGCAGGTCGGCATCGTCACCGGCCTTGCCTGGACCGACGTCGGCGGCGAGCTGCTGACGATCGAAGGCGTCATGATGCCGGGCAAGGGCAAGATGACGGTCACGGGCAATCTGCGTGACGTGATGAAGGAATCGATCTCGGCGGCGGCGTCCTACGTCCGTTCGCGCGCGATCGTCTACGGCATCGAGCCTCCGCTGTTCGACCGGCGCGACATCCACGTGCACGTGCCGGAAGGCGCGACGCCGAAGGACGGTCCGTCGGCGGGCGTGGCGATGGCCACCGCGATCATCTCGGTCATGACCGGAATCCCGGTTCGCCACGATGTCGCGATGACCGGCGAGATCACGCTGCGCGGCCGTGTGCTGCCGATCGGCGGCCTGAAGGAGAAGCTGCTCGCCGCTGCCCGCGGCGGCATCAAGACGGTGCTGATCCCCGAGGATAACGCCAAGGATCTCACGGAGATTTCCGATGCGATCAAGGGCGGCATGGAGATCATCCCGGTCTCGCGGCTGGATGACGTCGTCGCCAAGGCATTAGTGAAGAAGCCGGTGCCGATCGTCTGGGAAGAGGACACCAAGGTGACGGTGAAGCCGGACGGTGACGAAGCCGCCGGCGGCCTGACCGCTCACTAAGCTCCATAAGATGATAAAACGGCGCCTTCGGGCGCCGTTTTTGTTGGTGTGCCGAGCATGTTCGACAGCTTGGAGGTGGAAGTCCTTTACCCAGCCTGATGGCGGCGAAGGGTTAGCGAAGCGCAAGGGCGTCATCGCGAGA
>NZ_JADPKQ010000346.1:0-12741 GCF_023074015.1 Bradyrhizobium sp. 142 | reverse complement strand
TCGAACAGGGTAAATGGCTGCGGCAGGTCGTCACCGGCTACTTCAACGACCATGCGGTGCCGACCAACAGTCGGGCGCTCAGCGCCTTCCGCTTCTTCGTCATCGAACTCTGGAGACGCACGCTCCGGCGCCGCAGCCAGACCGATGGCATGAGGTGGGAGACGATCAGTCGCCTCGCCTGTGACTGCCTCCCCAGGCCCAACATCCGTCATCCTTGGCCGCGAGCACGCTTCGCCGTCACTCACCCGAGGTGGGAGCCGTATGCGGGAAAGCCGCACGTACGGATCTGTGCGGGGGGCGCTCAGCAATGAGCGTCCCTACCGCGACCGCTGCGCTCGCAATGACGAACTCGTGGCTCTGACCGCGCTTCAATCCCTGCTCAACGGCGTTTGAATGAATCCGCGATTGTGCGTCGGGCTAATCAACAGCTCGTTGATGCAGACCCGCGCCGGCATGCTGGCGATGAACGCGATGGTGCGGCCGAGGTCTTCGGATTGCAGCATCCTGGACTGCTCCTCCTCGCTCGGCACCACCGGGCGCAGCTTGAGGATTGGTGTCGCCACCTCGCCCGGCATCAGGCAGCAGGCGCGCAAGCCGTTGACGCATTCGTCCATGTTGAAGGAATGGGTCAGCGCCAGCACCGCATGCTTGGTCGTCGTGTAGGCTGGGCCCGGCATCTTGGAGACGTGACGTCCGGCCCAGGACGAGACGTTGATGACCGCGCCGTCCTGCTGCTTGCGCATCGTCGGCAGCACTGCACGCATGCAGTAGAGCACGCCGTTGAGGTTGACCTGGACCAGCTTGTCCCAGCCCTCCAGCTCCATGTCCTTCCAGCTCCGCTTGGGGACATTGATGCCGGCGTTGTTGACCAGGAGATCGATCCGGCCGTGCCTGGCGACGATCTGATCGGCCACCTTCTGGGTCTCGGCGGCAACGGACACGTCCAGCGCAATGGCCTCGGCCGCGCCGCCGTCCCTGATGATCTTGGCGACCACGGTATCCAGGGCGTCCTTGCGCCGGCCGGACACCACCACCGTCCAGCCGTCGGCCGCGAGCGCTTCGGCGCCGGCTTCCCCGATCCCGCTGCCGCCGCCCGTGACCCAGGCCACGCGTTTCCCGTTTTTGGTCATGCAAACTGTCTCCGTTGCTTCATTGGGGCGGTTTTTGCTAATCCAGCCCTCGGTTTTGACCGGCCTTGCTTACAAGCCTTGCGGTCGAGGAAATCTTGCATGAACCAAGCTGCCAACGCCAACCTGTTTTCCCGCCTGTTCGACGGCCTGGACGATCCTGCGCGACTCGCGATCGAGACGCATGACGGCGCCCACATCAGCTACGGCGATTTGATCGCGCGCGCGGGCCAGATGGCGAATGTGCTGGTCGCGCGCGGCGTGAAGCCGGGCGACCGCGTCGCGGTGCAGGTGGAGAAATCGGTTGCGAATATCGTGCTGTATCTGGCGACCGTGCGCGCCGGCGCGGTCTACCTGCCGCTCAACACCGCCTATACGCTGAACGAGCTCGACTACTTCATCGGCGATGCCGAGCCATCGCTGGTGGTCTGCGATCCCTCCAAGGCCGACGGCCTCGTCCCGATCGCTGCCAAAGTGAAAGCAAAAATCGAGACGCTCGGGCCGGATGGCAAAGGCTCGCTGACGGAAGCTGCCGACAAGGCCAGCAGTGAATTCGCGACCGTTTCGCGCGCCGGCGATGACCTCGCCGCGATCCTCTACACGTCAGGCACCACCGGCCGGTCCAAGGGCGCGATGCTCACCCAGGACAACCTCGCGTCGAACTCGCTTTCGCTGGTCGGCTTCTGGCGCTTCACCGACAAGGACGTGCTGATCCACGCGCTGCCGATCTATCACACCCACGGCCTGTTCGTGGCGACCAATGTGACGCTGTTTGCCCGCGCCTCGATGATCTTCCTGCCGAAGCTCGACCCGGATCTGATCATCAAATTGATGGCGCGCGCCACGGTGCTGATGGGCGTGCCGACCTTCTACACGCGGCTGCTGCAAAACCCTGCGCTGTCGCGCGAGACCACCAGGCACATGCGACTGTTCATCTCGGGCTCGGCACCGCTGCTGGCTGAGACCCACCGCGAATGGTCGGCGCGCACGGGACATGCGGTGCTCGAGCGCTACGGCATGACCGAGACCAACATGAACACGTCGAACCCCTATGATGGTGAGCGCGTGCCCGGTGCCGTCGGCTTCCCGCTGCCCGGCGTCGCCGTGCGCGTTACCGACCCCGAGACGGGCAAGGAGCTGTCGCGCGACGAGATCGGCATGATCGAGGTCAAGGGCCCCAACGTGTTTAGGGGGTATTGGCGCATGCCGAAAAAGACCAAGGCCGAATTTCGTGATGACGGCTTCTTCATCACCGGCGATCTCGGCAAGATCGACGCCAAGGGCTATGTCCACATTTTGGGACGCGGCAAGGATCTCGTGATCTCCGGCGGCTTCAACGTCTATCCGAAGGAAATCGAGAGCGAGATCGATGCGATGCCTGGCGTGATCGAGTCCGCCGTGATCGGCGTGCCCCATGCCGATTTCGGCGAGGGCGTCACGGCGGTGCTGGTCTGCAACAAGGGCGCGGAGGTCAGCGAAGCCTCGGTGCTGAAGGCGCTCGACGGCCGCCTGGCAAAATTTAAGATGCCCAAGCGCGTGTTCGTCGTCGACGAACTGCCGCGCAACACTATGGGCAAGGTGCAGAAGAACGTGCTGCGGGATACGTATAGGGATATTTACGCGAAGAAGTAGACTTACTCGAACGCTTAGGGAGCGGGAATGAATGAAGATCAAGCCATCGCCGTCTTTCTGCCGCTGCTTTCAGCCGCCGAATCACTGGATGAAGCGAGGGCAGCGGCTGCTCTTATTGCTGACAGCGATGACCGCGCAGCCGAATTGGAGGCACTCACCTCCAAACTCAACACCCAGCTAATGCCGGCGATCTTTGACCATTTTTACGTCTTTTTTCCCGACAGTTCTGCGCGATGGGATCAGATCAAGCTGTCGCCGGCCGTCTCGGAAACGGCGCTAGACGAAATTATTCTATCGGTCGTGTCACCGGATTGGAAAAAGATGGCCTTCCTTATTTGGGAGATGTCCAGCCTTGCGAGCGAACTCGACCCGGAAATTGACCGCGAAACTCTCGTGGCCCGCGTCCGGATTCTGATCGAATCCAATCGACTCGAATACAGAGGCGATCCTCTCGATTGGCGGAGCTACGAAGGGCGCTTGGAGCCATGAGTGCGTAGACAATCTCTCGCCTCGTCATTGCGAGGAGCCCTTGCGACGAAGCAATCCAGACTGCTGCAGCGGAGAGATTTTGGATTGCTTCGCTGCGCTCGCAATGACGGAATATGGGCGTTATTGTCCGCCCACCAAGCTCAGCACAAACCGGCTGCCCACGATAAACAGATAACAGCCGAACGCGGCTTCCAGCGTCCGCTTCGACATTGCGTGCGCGGCCCTGACGCCCAGCGGCGCGGTGACGAGGCTCATCGGCATCACCAGTACGGCGCCGATCAGTGAGACGTAGCCGAGCGCGAACGGGGCTTGCAGGGCTACAACGCTCGGATAGCTCGCAGCCGCAGGCCAGCCCGCATAGACGTAGCCGAGCGCGCCGGGTATCGAGATCAGCACCGCTAGCGCGGATGACGTCGCCACCGCCTGATGGATCGGCCGGCTGTAGAACGTCATCAGCAGGTTCGAGAACAGCCCGCCGCCGATGCCCATCAGCGTCGACAAAATGCCGACAACGAATCCGTAGACGCGCATCAAGGCACCTTTCGGCAAATCATCTCCGAGCTTCCAGCTCTCGCGTGCGAAAATCAGCCGTACCGCCGCCGACCATGCGACGCAGACGAAGACGACCTTGAAAAGCCGCTCCGGCGCGTAGCGCGCGACCACGCTGCCGGCGATGACGCCGATCACGATCGGCAGCCACCAGACCCGCAGGATCGCCATGTCGACAGCGCCGCGCTTGTAGTGCGCCTGGAACGAGCGGATCGAGGTCGGAATGATCACCGCGAGCGAGGTGCCGACGCAAAGCGGCATGCGCACCTCCAGTGGCACGCCGGCGATACGGAAGCATTCGTAGAATACCGGCACGAGGATTGCGCCGCCGCCAATGCCGAACACGCCGGCTAAAAATCCGGAAAGCGCGCCGACCGCGATCAGCAGCAGCGCGAGCTCCATGACTTCCTGAATATCAAGCCCTGCGATCACCCCAGACCTGCTCCGGCGACTGGCCGCAACTTCTCCGATACTCGGCTCGCAGAGAGCTGTAGGCGATCCGATTTCCGCGGTCGACAGCCTTGCAGCCGGGGTGGAATGCCGGGTGCGCATATCCGGGACCGGCCACAAAAATGGGAGGTCGGGGTCGGCGCTGGCCGGTAAGATGAGCCTCCCCATGCGTTGAGCGGTTTGGACGGCCTGATCCGTTTAGAGCCGTTCCAATAGGGAATTCAATGCTCCATCGCCCACAGCAACGAAGCAATGAGCCTGTAATTCTATCTTTCCGGTAGATGTCGGACTGGTATACCAAGCCCCTGATTGGGCCTGCTTGATCAACGCCATAGCGCTGAACCCCGGTTCGATCTATCGCGATTTGGTGATTGCGCAGGCGAAATCGACTCCGTAAATAGAGCCCATCTCTCGCGATCCCCACGCGCCCCATGCTGGGCCGCAATAAAGCATCAAAGCCCATGTCCGCACGGATCGAACGACCGCTTTCTCCGCACATGCAAGTCTACCGCTGGACGCTGACGATGGCTCTTTCCATCGTCCATCGCGCCACCGGCATCGCCCTTTATGTTGGAACGCTGCTGCTGGTCTGGTGGCTGGTTGCCGCGGCCTCCGGCCCGGCCGCCTATATCCACGTCCAGGCCTTCGCCGGCAGCATCATCGGCCGGCTGATCGTGTTCGGCTACACCTGGGCCTTGATGCACCATATGCTCAGCGGCATCCGGCATTTCGTGTGGGATCTCGGCTACGGCTTCAAGGCCAATGAGCGCGAAGCGCTGACCTGGGGCGCCCTGATCGGCGGCATCGCGCTGACGGTGCTGATCTGGATCATCGCCTATGCGAACGGAGGCGGCCGATGAGTTTTCACGAATCCCACGACTCTCCGAAGAGTCCCTCGATGCGCACGCCGCTTGGGCGCGTCCGCAATCTCGGCGCCGCGCATTCCGGCACGTCCGATTTCTGGCGCCAGCGCATCACCGGCGTCGCCATGACGCTGCTGATGATCCCGGTGCTGGTGATCATCATGATGCTGCTCGGCCGCAACCAAGTCTACGCTGCGCAGACTCTGAGCTCCATTCCCGTCGCGGTGATCCTGCTGCTCTTCATCTTGGCCAGCGCCTGGCACATGAAGATCGGCATGCAGGTCGTGATCGAGGACTACGTCCATAACGAGAAGCTGAAGCTCGTGTCGATCATGCTCAACAACTTCTTCTCGTCCGCCGTGGCGCTCGCCTCGACCTACGCGATCCTGAAACTTTCGTCCGGAGTGTAACCATGGCGGCCACGACGAATGGCAAGGGCGACGGCGCTCCCGCCACTAGCGGAAAAGCCTACCCGATCGAAGACCACACCTATGACGTCGTCGTGGTCGGCGCCGGCGGCGCGGGTCTGCGCGCCGTGGTCGGCTGCAGCGAGGCGGGCCTGCGCACCGCCTGTATCACCAAGGTGTTTCCGACCCGCTCGCACACGGTCGCAGCGCAAGGCGGCATCTCCGCCTCGCTCGGCAACATGCACAAGGACGACTGGCGCTGGCACATGTACGACACCGTGAAGGGGTCGGACTGGCTGGGGGACCAGGACGCCATCGAATACATGGTGCGCAACGCGCCAGAGGCGGTCTACGAGCTCGAGCATTGGGGCGTGCCGTTCTCCCGCACCGAGGACGGCAAGATCTACCAGCGCCCGTTCGGCGGCATGACTCTGGACTACGGCAAGGGCCAGGCGCAGCGCACCTGCGCCGCCGCCGACCGCACCGGCCATGCCATGCTGCACACGATGTATGGCCAGTCGCTGCGTCATGCGGCCGAGTTCTTCATCGAATTCTTCGCCATCGACCTGATCATGGACGACCAGGGCGCCTGCCGCGGCGTCATCGCGCTCAAGCTCGACGACGGCACGCTGCACCGCTTCCGCGCCCAGACCACGATTCTGGCGACCGGCGGCTATGGCCGCGCCTATGCCTCGTGCACCTCGGCGCATACCTGCACCGGCGATGGCGGCGGCATGGTGCTGCGCGCCGGCCTGCCGCTCCAGGACATGGAGTTCGTGCAGTTCCACCCGACCGGCATTTACGGCGCGGGCTGCCTGGTCACCGAAGGTGCGCGCGGCGAGGGCGGCTATCTCGTCAATTCCGAAGGTGAGCGCTTCATGGAGCGCTACGCGCCGTCGGCCAAGGACCTTGCCTCGCGCGACGTGGTTTCGCGCTCGATGACCATCGAAATCCGCGAAGGCCGCGGCGTCGGCAAGAAGAAGGACCACATCTTCCTGCATCTCGACCACCTCGATCCGAAGGTGCTGGCGGAGCGGCTGCCGGGCATCTCCGAATCTGCAAAAATTTTCGCCAATGTCGACGTGACACGCGAGCCGATCCCGATCGTGCCGACCGTGCACTACAACATGGGCGGCATCCCCACGAACTATCATGGCGAGGTGCTGACCAAGAAGGACGGCGACGACAATGCTGTGGTCCCCGGCCTGATGGCGCTGGGCGAAGCGGCCTGCGTGTCCGTGCACGGCGCCAACCGCCTCGGCTCCAACTCGCTGATCGACCTCGTGGTGTTCGGCCGCGCGGCTGCGCTGCGCTGCGCCGAGAAGCTCACCGCCAATGCCAAACAGCCGGAGCTGCCGGCGAACTCGGCCGAGCTCGCGCTCGGCCGCCTCGACCATTACCGCAACGCCTCCGGCGGCACGCCGACCGCAAAGCTGCGCGAGGGCATGCAGCATGTGATGCAGACCAATTGCGCGGTGTTCCGCACCGGCGAAATCCTGAGCGAAGGCCAGAACCTGATCCAGAAGGTCCATAGCGGCATCGCCGACATCGCCGTCTCGGACCGCTCGCTGGTGTGGAATTCGGACCTCGTCGAGACGCTGGAGTTCGACAATCTGATCTCGCAGGCGGTGGTGACGATGAACTCGGCGGCCAACCGCACCGAGAGCCGCGGCGCCCATGCGCGCGAGGATTTTTCCGAACGCGACGACAAGAACTGGATGAAGCACACGTTGGCCTGGCTCGACGATTCCGGCAAGGTCAAGATCGAGTACCGCCCCGTTCACGACTACACCATGACCAACGACGTGCAGTACATCCCGCCCAAAGCTCGCGTTTACTAAACGGCGCGCGTGTATTGATCGAACAGCGAAGGCCTTATCGAAATGGTTGAATTCGCACTTCCGAAGAACTCCAAGATCACCGGCGGCAAGATCTGGCCGAAGCCCGCGGGCGCGGCAGAGGTGCGCGAATTCCGGGTCTATCGCTGGAATCCGGACGACGGCAAGAATCCGAGCGTCGATACCTATTACGTCGACACCAATGATTGCGGTCCGATGGTGCTGGACGGCCTGATCTGGATCAAGAACAACATCGATCCGTCGCTGACCTTCCGTCGCTCCTGCCGCGAAGGCGTCTGCGGTTCCTGCGCGATGAATATCGATGGCCAGAACACGCTGGCGTGCACCCGCTCGATGCACGACGTCAAGGACGGGGCGGTGAAGATCAATCCGCTGCCGCATCAGCCGGTGGTGAAGGATCTTGTCCCCGATCTGACCAATTTCTATGCGCAGTACGCCTCGATCGAGCCGTGGCTGAAGACGACCTCGCCGACGCCGCAGAAGGAATGGCGCCAGAGCCATGAGGACCGCGAAAAGCTCGACGGTCTCTACGAGTGCATCCTCTGCGCCTGCTGCTCGACTTCGTGCCCGAGCTATTGGTGGAACAGCGAGCGTTACCTCGGCCCGGCCGCACTGCTCCAGGCCAACCGCTGGGTCTCCGATTCGCGCGACGAGGCGACTGGCGAGCGGCTCGACGATCTCGAGGATCCGTTCCGGCTCTATCGCTGCCACACCATCATGAACTGCGCAAAGGCCTGCCCGAAGGGCCTCAACCCGGCCGAAGCCATCGCCGAGCTCAAGCTCAAGATGGTCGAGCGGCAGATCTAGACCTGGTTCATGCTCCGATCGCCGGCCGAGACGGCCAGGCCCTTCTACGACCGGCGCCAGTTTGAGTAGAATTTTCCGTGACCCCGTGGCGGGCGCAAAAATCAGATACTGCAACTACAGGTTATTCGCATAAACGACTTCCTTCCCGGCGGGAAATTCAGTTAAGCTCAGGTCCAGGGACCGGAGCGACCGTGCAGGGCGCACAACGCAATTCGCTGAGGCTTTTGCAGTGGATGATGGCGGCATCCCTGGCGCTGCCGATTGCCTTGTTCGCGATCGCCTCCACGATCTCCTACACATCGACCAACGACATCGCCGACCGCGAGATCGAGCGGTCGCTTGATGTCGCGCACGAGCATGCGCTCAAGGTGTTCGAGACCATCGACCGCAGCCTCGCCGAGCTTAACGAGGTCGTGCGCGGCCTTCCCGACGAAATCATCCGCTCGCGCGAACCGGCGCTGCACCGTCGCCTGAAACGGCTGACCGATTCGCTGCCGCAGCTCAAATCGGCCTGGATTTTCGACGCGGGCGGAAAGTCGCTGGTCAACAGCCTCGTCTCGCCGCCGCCCGAGCTGAGCTTTGCGGACCGAGATTACTTCTACGCCCATATCGACCAGAACATCGGCACATTCATCGGCGCCTCGCTGACACCCCGCCCGCCCTATCAGGGCGCGCGGTTCTTCGGCATGAGCCGCCGCCGCGATTCCGACGACGGCAGCTTCATCGGCGTGATCCAGGCCTCCGTCCTGCCCGAATATTTCGAGAGCTTCTACACCAGGATCGGCTCCGCTGCCGGAAGCTTCTTCGCGATGGGACGCGCCGACGGCGAAGTGCTGGCGCATTTCCCGCGGCTCGACGGCAAACTCCGGCTCGATCCCGGCGGACCGGTCGGCCGCGACATCGCAGCCAATCCCGAGCACGGCCTCATCACCGTCGCCTGGCCGTCGGACGGGATCGAGCGGCGGATCGGCTACCGGCGCATCGCTGAATATCCAATCTATGTCAGTGCCGGGCTCGAGACCTCGGCAATCCGCGCACGCTGGTTCGTCACCATGGGCCAGCATCTGGTGTTCGGCGTACCCGCGACCGCGCTGCTGTTTCTGCTGCTCGCCTTGGCGTTCCGGCGCACCCAGCATCTCCAGGCCGAAGCCGCACGACGGCGGGAGGCCGAGGAGGCGCTCAAGCACAGCCAGCGCCTCGAGGCGCTCGGACAGCTCACCGGCGGCGTCGCGCACGACTTCAACAACCTTCTGACCGTGATTCGCGCCTCCGTCGATCTCTTGAACCGGCCGCAGCTGAGCGAGGAGCGGCGGCAGCGTTACATCACCGCGATTGCGGATGCGGTCGCCCGTGCCGCCAAGCTGACTTCGCAGCTCCTTGCTTTTGCACGGCGCCAAACCCTGAAGCCGGAGGTATTTGACGTCGGCGAACGGTTGCAATCGCTGCACGACATGCTTGCGACGCTGCTCGGACCGGCGATCGAGATCGCCATACGGCTGCCGGCGGAGCCCTGCCTCGTCAATGCCGATGCCGGCCAGTTCGAGACGGCGCTGATCAACATGGCGACCAATGCGCGCGATGCCATGCAGGGCAAGGGCAGGATCACCTTCGCAGTACAGGCGGCGACGGCCGTTCCGGACACGCTGGCACATCTCACCGGCAGCCAGAACTTGAGCAAGCTTGGTTTCGTCAGCGTCGCCGTCAGCGATACCGGCGTCGGCATTCCCGCAGGCCGGATCGGGCGCGTCTTCGAGCCATTCTTCACCACCAAGCAGGTCGGCCGCGGCACCGGTCTCGGCCTGTCGCAGGTGTTCGGCTTTGCCCGGCAATCCGGCGGCGAGGTGACGGTCGAGAGCGAGGTGGGGCAGGGCAGCACCTTCTCGCTTTATCTGCCGCGCGCTGCGCCGGACCTGCTGCCGCAGCGGTTGGCGCCGAATACGGCGCCGGCGGTCGCGGGCAGCGGCATGTCGGTCCTGGTGGTCGAGGACGATATCGAGCTCGCCAATTTCGCCGCCGACGGTCTCACCGAGATCGGTTACAGCGTCACGCTGGTCGACAATGCCACCGATGCGCTTGCAGAGCTGGTCGTCGACACCGATCGTTTCGATGTCGTGTTTTCGGACATCGTGATGCCGGGGATGACCGGCCTCGATCTCGCGCGGGCGATCCGCGATCGCGGCATCGGCGTGCCGATGGTGCTGACCACGGGCTACAGCGAGGCGCTGTCCCAGAACGGCAGCCTTGGTTTCGATGTCGTGCAAAAGCCCTACGCGATCGACGAGCTATCGCGCGTGCTCTATCGGGCTGCGCGGCTGCGCAGAGTACGTGACGGCGCCGCCGAGTAACGGAACTCAAGGGAACCGTTTGATTTATTTTGCGTTATCGAGCCATGCAAAAGCCGGCCGGGAAGCGCGAGCAGGGCAAGCAGCCGCTCATTGTTGAAATCGTCGGCGAGAACGGCGAGGAGGTAGCTCCGCCGCCGCCCGAACTGATCGAGCCTGATCCGGAGCTCTCGCCCGAGGAGGCCGAGCAGGCGCGCAAGGATTATCTGCTGACGCGCTTCTGGATCAGCGCCCGCGGCTTCTGGGGCCGCATCGGCGATCGCCTGGCCTGGCCGTTCTCGATCGGCCTCGGTGTGCTGATCGTCCTGACCGTCGGCTTTCAATACGGCATCAACGTCTGGAATCGCGCGATCTTCGACGCGATCGAGAAACGCGATGCAGCAGCAGTCTTCCATCTCTCCGCGGTGTTCTTTCCGCTCGTGATCGGCAGCATCGTGCTCGGCGTGGCGCAGGTGTTCGCGCGGATGGGCATCCAGCGGCGCTGGCGGGCCTGGCTCACGGCAAGCGTGCTGACGCGCTGGCTCAACAACGGCCGCTACTACCAGCTCAATCTCGTCGACGGCGATCACAAGAATCCGGAATACCGGATCGCCGAGGATTTGCGCGTCGCGACCGACTCGCCGGTCGATTTTCTCGCCGGCGTGACCTCGGCGCTGCTCTCGGCCGCCACCTTCATCGTCGTGCTCTGGACCATCGGCGGCGCGCTCACGGTGACGCTTGCGGGATCGTCGATCACCATTCCCGGCTTCCTCGTGATCGCTGCGATCCTCTACGCGGCGATCGCATCCAGCTCGATCGTGGTGATTGGCCGACGCTTCGTGCAGATCTCCGAGGACAAGAACCAGGCCGAGGCCGATTTCCGCTACACGCTGACCCGCGTGCGCGAGAACGGCGAGAGCATCGCGCTGCTCGGCGGCGAGGAGGAGGAGCGCGACGGCATCGACCGCAATTTTACCAGCGTGCTGCGGCAATGGGCGCGGCTCGCCGGCCAGCACATGCGCACTACGCTGGTCTCGCAGGGATCGAGCCTTGTTGCTTCCGTGGTTCCTCTCCTGCTCTGCGCGCCAAAATTCCTCGACGGCAGCATGACGCTTGGACAGGTGATGCAGGCGGCCTCCGCCTTCACCATCGTGCAGAGCGCGTTCGGCTGGCTGGTCGACAACTATCCGCGGCTCGCCGACTGGAACGCCTGCGCGCGCCGCATCGCCTCGCTGATGATGTCGCTCGACGGCCTCGAGCGTGCCGAGCAGGGAGACGGCTTCGGCCGCATCAAGCGCGGCGAGACCAGCAATGACGCGATGCTGGAGTTGAAGGATCTCTCCGTCACGCTCGACGATGGTACCGCCGTGGTCGGTGAAACCGAGGTGGTGATCGAGCCCGGCGAGCGCCTCCTGGTCGCCGGCGAATCCGGGACCGGCAAGAGCACGCTGATTCGCGCCATCGCCGGTCTCTGGCCATGGGGCGGCGGCAGCGTCAATTTCCATTCCGACCGCCGGCTGTTCATGCTGCCGCAGCGGCCTTACGTGCCTTCCGGGTCGTTGCGCCGCGCCGTCGCCTATCCCGGCGCCGAGGATGACTGGACCGTCGAAGAGATTGGCGAGGCCCTGCACAAGGTCGGCCTCGATCATCTCAAGGAGAAGATCGAGGAGGACGGGCCGTGGGACCAGACGCTGTCCGGCGGCGAGAAGCAGCGCCTCGCCTTCGCGCGGCTGCTGCTGCACAGCCCCGACATCGTCGTGCTCGACGAGGCGACCTCGGCACTCGACGAGAAGAGCCAGGACAAGATGATGAAGATAGTCACCGACGAGCTGCCAAAGGCGACCATCGTCAGCGTCGCACACCGCGCCGAGCTGGAGGCTTTCCACAGCCGCAAGATCGTGCTGGAGCGCCGCAAGGGCGGCGCCAGGCTAGTCAGCGATATCGACCTGATCCCGCGCAAGGGCAGGCGCAAGCTGCTCGGCCGCCTCCTGCGCCCGCGCAGGCCTGTGCAGAAGAAGGCAGCCTGATGTCGTAGCCCGGATGGAGCGTAAGCGTAATCCGGGGTTCATTCGCGTGTGGAGCGATCCCGGATTACGCTGTGTGCCCCGAAGGGCGCGTGTCACCAGTGGAGGAGGAATCCACCCGGATAATTGTCGATAAGTCTGGTAGCTGACGAGCAGGTTGGTTGGGTAACCGGCTGATCTGAAGCCTCGTGACAAAGGTCGCCTTGGGCGGCT
>NZ_JADPKQ010000057.1:0-12778 GCF_023074015.1 Bradyrhizobium sp. 142 | reverse complement strand
TCCACCGGTTGGACCGCGCCAGCTTGCCTGGCGCACAAGCAATCCAGACTGCCGCGCCGAAAGATGCTGGATTGCTTCGCGGCGCTCGCAATGACGGCGGAGCCACCACACGGACATCGCTGCGCAAAGTTTCACGCATCACAAAGAAGTTTTGTCCGAAACCACTTCGCGAACCCTCCCGTAGTTCGGTCCAACGACGGCGCTGCCGCCTCACCTCAAGCGTCGCAGATGCCGTTGTTGCTCCAACTCGAACGCCGGCAATCGCCGGTCACAATCCAATCGGGAGACTCTTCCATGTCGAAGCGCATTACCTATCTCACTGCTGCAGCCTTCAGCGCGCTGGCTATCACCGCGACCGTCGTCGGGCCCGTTCGCGCCGAGGAAAAGACCGTCATGGTGGGCGGCGCCGCGATGTTCCCCTCGAAGAACATCGTCCAGAACGCGGTCAAATCGAAAGACCACACCACGCTGGTGGCGGCGGTGAAGGCAGCCGGCCTCGTGCCAACGCTGGAGAGCAAGGGCCCGTTCACGGTGTTCGCGCAGACCAACGCCGCCTTCGGAAAGCTGCCGGCCGGCACCGTCGACACCCTGGTCAAGCCTGAGAACAAGGCGACGTTGACCAAGATCCTGACCTACCATGTCGTGCCCGGCAAGCTCGAGGCCTCCGACCTCACCGAAGGCAAGAAGCTGAAGACCGCCGAGGGCGAGGAACTGACGGTCAAGAAGATGGACGGCAAGACCTGGATCGTCGACGCCAAGGGTGGCACCTCGATGGTGACGATCTCCAATGTCAACCAGTCGAACGGCGTCATCCATGTGGTCGACACCGTGCTGATGCCAGCGTCGTAACACCGCGCAGTCCCGTTTCATCCCCCGGGCAGGAGGCGACGAAACGGCGAGCCGAGGGCACCCCGGGGTTGATTTTTTGGAACTGCGATAGCCTTCCGGCATCGATTCGATGCCGGAAGGGCGTAACGAAAGCGGAAGCATCGGCGTATATTTGGCGTCAGACCATCCCAAGGACGGAACCGTCATGTCGAGCCTCACAGTCACCGACGAGCAGGTCAGCGCCACACCGGCCAAAGTGATCCAGCCGGCCTGGGTCCGGGTCATGCACTGGATCAACGCCCTCGCCATGATCCTGATGATCCTGTCGGGCTGGCAGATCTACAACGCTTCGCCGCTGTTCGATTTCCGCTTCCCCCGCGATATCACGCTCGGCGGCTGGCTTGCCGGCGGCCTGCTCTGGCATTTCGCCGCGATGTGGCTGTTGATGGTCAATGGCCTCGCTTATCTCATCACCGGTTTTGCCACCGGCCGCTTCCGGAAAAAGCTGCTGCCGATCACGCCGTCGGGCGTGATCCACGACGTCAGGGCGGCGCTGACCTTCAAGCTCGGCCATGACGACCTCACCGTCTACAATTACGTGCAGCGCCTGCTCTATGCCGGCATCATCGTGGTCGGGGTGCTGATCGTGCTGTCGGGCCTGGCGATATGGAAACCGGTACAGCTCTATTATCTGGTGATGCTGTTCGGCGACTATCCGACCGCGCGCTACGTCCACTTCTTCTGCATGGCCGCGATCTGCGCCTTCCTCGTCGTCCACGTCGCGCTCGCGCTGCTGGTGCCGAAGAGCCTGCGCGCGATGATCATCGGCCGCTGAGAGGGAGGAAGACATCATGGCCAAGCGTTCATTCCTGATCCCCGGCGTCGACAAGCGATTGCTGATCAAGGACTCCATCAAGGCGATGCCGGATCTTGCCCGCCGCCGTTTCATCACGGGCGGTGCCAGCCTGGGCGCGCTGACGCTGCTCACCGGCTGTGACGTGATCGACAGCTCGTCCGCCGAGGAGATGTTGAAATCCGTCTCGAAGTTCAACGACGCCGTGCAGGCGTTCATCTTCAATCCCGACGCGCTGGCGCCGACCTTCCCCGAGAGCGCGATCACAAAGCCATTTCCCTTCAACGCGTATTACGATCTCGACGACGCGCCGGATGTCGACGGCGACGACTGGAAGCTCGAAGTGCGCGGCCTCGTCGACAACAAGAAGTCCTGGACGCTCGCCGAACTCTACAAGCTCCCGCAGGTGACCCAGATCACCCGCCACATCTGCGTCGAGGGCTGGAGCGCGATCGGCAGCTGGACCGGCACGCCGCTGCGCGACTTCCTCAAGCTGGTCGGCGCCGACACGCGCGCGAAATATGTCTGGTTCCAGTGCGCCGACAAGGACGGCTACAATTCGCCTTTGGACATGCGCAGCGCGCTGCATCCGCAGACGCAGATGACGTTCAAATACGCGGACGACATCCTGCCGCGCGCCTACGGCTTCCCGATGAAGATCCGCGTGCCGACCAAGCTCGGCTTCAAGAACCCGAAATACGTGGTGTCGATGGAAGTCACCAACGACTACAAGGGCGGCTACTGGGAAGACCAGGGATATAATTCGTTTAGCGGGAGTTGATCGTCGTCCTGGACAAGCGAAGCGGAGCGCAGATCCAGGACCCATTACCGCAGGGTCCGGTTTGACGAAGGCTGGCGATCGCGAGCCGTCGCCAAATTAATCCTTGGGTAATGGGTCCTGGCTTTCGCCAGGACGACCTGGTTATGAAGGCCGCACCTTCCGCTGGCACAACGCGGCCATCGCGCCGAGCGCCAGCAATGCCGCCGACACATTCAGCGCATAACTCAGGCTCCCCAGCGCATCCGTGATGGCACCGACCACGATCGGACCGAGCGTCTGGCCGATGCCGAACGAAATCGTCATCGCCGCGATCGCGCTTGGCCATACCTCGTGCGGATAGTTGAAGCGCACGAAAGCGGTGGTCGAGCCAACCACCGCAAAGAAGGCGACGCCGAACACAACCGCGGAGATCGACAGCCACGCCGTCGAATGTCCGAAGATTGGAAGCGACGCGCCGAGCGCGTTGGTGCCAAGGATGATGGCGGTCGCAAGTCCGCCGCGGTCGAGCGCGAGGACGCGGCGCCAGACCCAGGGCGTCACGAAAGCACTCATGCCGATCAGGCTCCAGAATGCAGCCTGCGCCGCGGCACCGCCGCCGCCGTCGCGCACATAGGCGATCATGAAGGTCATGTAGGCGATGTAGCCAGCGCCGAAGAGGAAGTAGGCGGCGAGATAGACCTGCACGGGCAGGATTTCGAACGAGGCGTGACCTGCCTCGGTGAACCGCGCCTTGCTCTTGATGCGGACCAGAAACAGGGGGATCGTCATTGCCGCCGAAAGCAGGGCCATGGCCCACCACACGATCCACCACGAGCCCGGCCCGAAATGCGCGAGCGTGTAGGGCGCGATCAGGCCCGAGGCGAGAATGCCGATGCCGGGCCCGGCATAGAACAGGCTGAGCAGGAAATTGGCGCGCTCGGGGCGCGACTGCGCCACCATCGCAGCCAGCGCGCCGCCGGCGATAAAGCCGGCCGCGGCGCCGACGCCGAGCACCAGCCGCGCCAGGCTGAGCGCGAAGAAATTCCCGGTGAGCGCGCAGAGCGCGAGCGCGGCGACGCAGGCCACGGTTCCGCCGCGGATCGCGGCCGACCAGCCCACCAGCCGGATCAGCCGCGACGCCATCAGCGCACCCGCGAGGTAGCCGACGGCGTTGATGGTGTTCATGAAACCGGCCGCCGAGTAGGACCAGCCGAGGTCATCCCGCATGTCCGGCAGCACCAGCGCATAGGCGAAACGGCCGATGCCGAGCCCGACCGTCGCAGCCAGCGACAAGGTCAGGATCAGCCGCACGGGGTGCGCGTCGGGTGGCGGGCGGCGGTCTTGAGCAAGGTAGTCTTGGGCGTGCAAGGGGTACTCCGGCAAGAGGATTGTGGCAGGCCTTGCCCGCCTTGCACAGCGGCGAAGCGGCAATGGTGTCTTGCCAAGCGCGCAACGCCGCTCTAGCACTCCGGCCGGCCGTCATTCCGGGGCGCGCCCCCTTTGGCGCGAGCCCGGAATCCATTCCGCCACTTGTTGCGTGGCCTGATGGATTCTCTGATGCGCAATTGCGCATCAGAGCTCGCGCGCGTTGCTCGCGCCCCGGAATGACGAGAGAGGATTGAGAAGGATCTGACCATGGCGACCCACAAACTGCTGCTGCTCCCCGGCGATGGTATCGGCCCCGAGGTGATGGGCGAGGTGAAGCAGCTGATCGACTGGCTCAGTTCGGCCGGAATCGCCAAATTCGAGACCGACAGCGGCCTGGTCGGCGGCTCCGCCTATGACGCGCACAAGGTGTCGATCTCCGAGGGCGATATGGTCAAGGCCAAGGACGCCGACGCGATCATTTTTGGCGCGGTCGGCGGCCCGAAATGGGATGCGGTACCTTATGACGTCCGTCCCGAAGCCGGCCTGTTGCGGCTGCGCAAGGATCTCGGCCTGTTCGCAAACTTGCGTCCCGCCGTGTGCTATCCGGCGCTCGCGGATGCCTCGAGCCTGAAGCGCGAGGCGGTCGAAGGACTCGATATCGTCATCGTGCGCGAGCTCACCGGCGGCGTCTATTTCGGCGAGCCCAAGACCATCACCGATCTCGGCAACGGCCAGAAGCGCGCTATCGATACCCAGGTCTACGACACCTACGAGATCGAGCGCATCGCCCGCGTCGCCTTCGAGCTTGCGAAGAAGCGCAAGAACAAGGTGACGTCGATGGAGAAGCGCAACGTCATGAAGTCTGGCGTGCTCTGGAACGAGGTCGTGACGCAGGTCCACAAGCGCGAATACCCCGACGTCACGCTCGAGCATCAGCTCGCCGATTCCGGCGGCATGATGCTGGTGAAATGGCCGAAGCAGTTCGACGTCATCGTCACCGACAATCTGTTCGGCGACATGCTGTCCGACATCGCTGCCATGCTGACCGGCTCGCTCGGCATGCTGCCCTCGGCCTCGCTTGGCGAGGTCGACGCCAAGAGCAGGAAGGGCAAGGCGCTGTACGAGCCCGTGCACGGATCGGCGCCGGACATCGCAGGCCAAGGCCTCGCCAATCCGATCGCGATGATCTCGTCCTTCGGCATGGCGCTGCGCTATTCCTTCGACATGGGCGCGCTCGCCGACAAGCTGGACGCTGCGATCGCAGCAGTACTCGCCAGCGGCCTGCGCACCGCCGACATCAAGTCGGAAGGAACGACCGCCGCCTCGACCACGCAGATGGGCGAAGCGATTCTGAAGGAATTGCAGAAGCTGCACGCGTAAGGCTTGCACAGCAACTGTAGGGTGGGCAAAGCGCAAGCTTGCCCACCTCTGCGATCGCGATAGCTGAGAGATGGTGGGCACGGCGCAAGAGCGCCTTTGCCCACCCTACAGATCCTCAAAACAAAATGGCCGGGCGTGAGCCTGGCCATTTTCGATCCCGTCAGTCGTGTCCGCCTCAGTATAGCGGGAAAGTCTGCGGATAGCCGCCGACATCGGCGGGCGGCGAAAGCGGCTGGCGGTCGATCGGACGGTTGAGGTTTTCGCGGGCGAAGGTCGGATAGCCCACGGCCGGCGGGAAGGCATAGTCGGTGAACTTGCGGTCGCCCGGATTGACCTCGGTGCCGCCGTCGAGCCAGGAGCGCTTGCTCACATAGAGGCGGGTGCGTCCCTGCTGATAGACCGCGTTGGGGCCGCTCGGTCCGTAATAGGGTCGGCCGCGATCGTCATAGCGCTTGATCTTGGTGTCGGCCGAGGCCGGCGTCGCGAAACCCATGGCAGAAGACATGGCAATGACGGCCGCCGCCGCAAGCCAGATCGCCAATTTGTTCGCGGCAGAGAATTTCGAGCTCATCACGTCCCCTTCAGGCGGCAAGCCGCCAATCGATTTCGCCCCATACTAGCCCGGCCGGGGCGGCCGCAACTAGGTCTATTGGGTCACACCAACCCGGAATAATCGTGCGCCCAGGCAAAAGTTGCATGGAAACCAGCCACTTGAGCGGTTCACTTGGGTGGTCATTTGAGTTTGATGCCGGTCAGAGCGCCCCGCGCAATTGCGCGTTCGCAGCGCCCAGCAGCCAGTCCGACGAAGCTACGGGGTCACACCCTCTGCGCTTGAGCTCGGCATGGGCGAACAATTCTGCCAGCTTCGGCTCCTTGCCCGAGGTCAACAGCATCAGCCGGTTCAGCGTGCAGGCGATCGCCGCGCGCCGGGCAGGCTCGGTCTCACCCTGGCAGGAGAAGCCGGAGATCTGGAGCGCGGGGTCCTCGTTGCGCTTGAGGTAGGCGAGGCAAGTCCCCTTCGCCGCGGCGCTGGGACGGAGCAGCGCAACTGGTCCGAATTTCGTATCGATCAGTCCGGCTTGCTCGAGTGGTGCCTCGCCAAGCCGTATCTGGACAAGGCCCATCTGCATGGCCAAATCGGCGGCGGCCGGACGCGCCAGGTCGAATTCGCCGCCCGGCCGGTAGATTTCGAGTTCGGCGAGCGGCCGGTCCACTTCACCGCTCCAGCGCAGCACGTCCCTGCGGCCACCCTCTGGGTGCCTGAAGACGGTATAAGATATTGTTTTGTCTGACGGATCGAACCCGCTCATCGCGAACGCCGGATGCGAGCGGTCGGCGATGCTCCAGCCCGGGTTCATCGCCGGCCCGCCATCTTGGAGGCTTGGCAACTGGCCGAGCGCCGCAAGCCCAAGGATGGCAAACAGCACCAGAACCCCCACATAGGCGAACAGGCGCGCCAGCGTGCCGACGACTTCGTCGGCGAAGTTGGCGAGCGCCAGATGGATCTGGGTGGGAGTTGCGGCCGTACTGGCCTCAGGCGACTGCATCCACTGCCTTCAGGCATGATCCAACGTTGTCTTGAGGCCGGTTCTCGCATAGAAGCGCTGCACTTCCTGTTTAAGCGTCAGCTTCAGGAAAGGGCTTTTTCGTCGGAGAGTGAAGGATGGGTTACAAAGTCGCAGTCGTCGGCGCGACCGGCAATGTCGGGCGGGAAATGCTCAACATCCTCGATGAGCGCAAATTCCCTGCGGACGAGGTCGTGGCATTGGCCTCACGCCGCAGCGTCGGCGTCGAGGTCTCCTATGGCGACCGCACCCTGAAGGTCAAAGCGCTCGAGCATTACGACTTCTCCGACGTCGATATCTGCCTGATGTCGGCGGGCGGTGAGGTGTCGAAGGAATGGTCGCCGAAGATCGGCGCCGCCGGCACGGTCGTGATCGACAATTCCTCCGCCTGGCGCATGGACCCGGACGTTCCGCTGATCGTGCCGGAAGTGAACGCCGACGCCGCCAAGGACTTTGGCAAGAAGAACATCATCGCCAACCCGAACTGCTCGACCGCGCAGCTCGTGGTCGCGCTCAAGCCGCTGCACGACAAGGCCACCATCAAGCGCGTCGTGGTCTCGACCTACCAATCGGTGTCGGGCGCCGGCAAGGATGCGATGGACGAATTGTTCTCGCAGACCAAGGCCGTCTACACCAATCAGGAGCTGGTCAGTAAGAAATTCCCCAAGCGCATCGCCTTCAACGTCATCCCCCACATCGACATCTTCATGGAGGACGGCTACACCAAGGAAGAGTGGAAGATGATGATGGAGACCAAGAAGATTCTTGATCCCAAGATCAAGCTCTCCGCGACCTGCGTGCGCGTGCCGGTGTTCGTCGGCCACTCCGAGGCCGTCAACATCGAGTTCGAGAATCCGATCACTGCCGACGAAGCCCGCGACATCCTGCGCAAGGCGCCCGGCTGTCTCGTCATCGACAAGCAGGAGCCCGGCGGCTACGCCACGCCGTATGAAGCCGCCGGCGAGGACGCGACTTACATCAGCCGGATCCGCGAAGATGCGACGGTCGAAAATGGTCTCGTGCTTTGGTGCGTGTCGGACAACTTACGCAAGGGCGCTGCATTGAACGCGATCCAGATCGCGGAAGTCCTGATCAACCGCAAGCTGATCAGCGCGAAGAAGAAGGCGGCGTAAGACGAGCTGCCGTACGGTGGGTTACGCCAGCGGACTGCCCTTCGCGCAACCGCAAGGCTAACCCACCCTACGAACCGATCAACCGCAAGCTGATCAGCGCCAAGAAGGCGGCGTAGGACGAGGCGAATAGGGGGTAGCGAATAGCGAATGAGGTAACGTCTCTATTCCCTACCTCGCTATTCACCATTCGCCCTCTTGAATTCCTTCGCAACCTGATCCAGCACGAACAGCGATCCCTCCGCGACGCCGAAATAGGCGCCGTGGAGCTGCATCTGGCCGGCATCGACCGCCTTGCGCACGAACGGGAAGGTCATCAGGTTTTCGAGGCTGCGAAACACCGCGGCCTTCTCGATGCGCTCGACGAACTGCGCCATGGTCTCGTGTTCGCGCTGCTCCACCACCTCACCCGGCTTGATGAACATCTGCATCCATTTGCCGATGAAATCGCCGGGGGTAAGCGGCTCGATCTTGTCGACGAAGGCGCGGATGCCACCGCATTGCGCATGCCCGAGCACCACGATGTGTTTTGTGCGCAGCACCTTGACCGCGTATTCCAGCGCCGCCGAGACGCCATGTGCGTTGCCGTCGGGCTGATACACCGGCACCAGATTGGCGATGTTGCGGACGACAAAGAGCTCGCCCGGACCGACGTCGAAGATCACCTCGGGCGAGACGCGCGAGTCGCAGCAGCCGATCACCATCACTTCCGGCGATTGCCCCTTCACCGACAGGTCGCGGTACCGGGTCTGCTCGGTCGGCAGCCGCTGGGTCGCGAAGGCCTTGTAGCCTTCCAGCAAGCGCTGAGGGAATGCGGTCATGGCCTATGCCTAATCATATACCGCAAAGGCGAACAAGCCTTTCGAATGGGCAGGCCCGATGCTATCGGCTTTGGCCTATTTTTGCTTGAGCATGATCTTTTCGGAAAACCGCCGCACACTTTTCCGGATCATGCACTAGAATTCGCCCGAGGAAACCGGAAGGAACGCTTGCATGACCCGCCCGCGCCGCAGCCATCTGTTCATGCCCGGCTCCAACCCCCGTGCGCTGGAAAAGGCGCGTAATCTGGCGGCCGACGGCCTGATCCTGGATCTGGAGGATTCCGTTGCTCCCGACGCCAAGGCCGCGGCGCGCGACGGCATCGCCGCCGCCATCGCCGCCAAGGGGTACGGCAAGCGCGAGGTTTTAATCCGGACCAACGGCCTGGATTCGCCCTGGTGGGCCGATGACGTTGCGATGGCCGCAAAGGCCTCGCCGGACGGCATCCTGGTTCCAAAAGTCTCCAGCGCCGACGACCTCGACACGATCGGCCGCCAGCTCGCCGAGCTTGGCGCTGCGCCGACCGTGAAGGTCTGGGCCATGATCGAGACCGCGCGCGCGGTGTTGCATGCCGAGGAACTGTCCGCCGCCTCGCGCGATCCGAAGACGCGCCTGTCCGGTTTCGTGTTCGGGCCGAACGACATTTCGCGGGAGACGCGGATCAGGATGCTGCCCGGCCGCGCAGCGATGATCCCGATGATCACGCACTGCATCCTGGCGACGCGCGCCTATGGCCTCGAGATCCTCGACGGGCCCTATAGCGACATCAACAACTTCGATGGCTTCGCCACCGAATGCGCGCAGGGGCGCGATCTCGGCTTCGACGGCAAGACGCTGATCCATCCGTCACAGATCGAGGCCTGCAACGCGATCTTCACGCCACCGGACGAGGAGGTCGCGCGCGCCCGAAAAATCATCGCGGCGTTCGAATTGCCGGAAAACGTCTCGCGCGGCGCGATCCGGCTCGACGGCGCGATGGTGGAGCGTCTGCACGCCGACATGGCGCGCCGCACGATCGAGATCGCGGACGCGATCGCCGCGATGAGCAAGGGCTAGAGGTGCCTCCGTCGCGCTCCGTGCTGCTGGATCTCGACGGAACGCTGGTTGATTCGCAGCCTGGCATTGCCGCAAGCTGCTCGGCCGCACTGCGTGCACTCGGGCACGACCCCGGCGAAGCACTCGACATCAAGGGCTTCATCGGGCCACCGCTCAAAGACGTGTTGCGGGCGTTGCTCAGGGTATACGGAGACGACCGGCTCGATGAAGCCGTGGCGGCTTATCGCCAGCATTACGGCGAGAGCGGACTGCTCGGAAGCGAGCTCTATCCCGAAATCAGCGTGGCGATCGAGGAGATGCGGCGCGCCGGACTGCGAGTCTATGTGGCCACATCGAAGCGCGAAGTCTTTGCGCGGCGAATTATCGAGAACCTGAATTTGGCGGCGCACTTCGACGGCATTCACGGCTCGGTGCCAGGCGGCAGACTGGATCATAAACCAGAGCTGCTCGCTCATCTCCTATCTAAACAGGATATCTGTGCTTCGCAGAGCCTGATGGTCGGGGATCGCCAGCACGACATCGCTGGGGCTCACGCGGTGGGCATGCGCGGCCTTGGCGTGCTGTGGGGATACGGCAGCCGAGACGAACTCGAAGCGGCCAGCGCAGACCAATTGGTGGAACGGCCCGCGGATCTCGCGCGCGTGGTTTTGTCGATGCTGAGCGGCTAGCCCCGTTTCGAGCCGCACTCGCGTCAGCGCGGTGCGAGATCGGCGCGATCGAGCGACTCCAGGGTCGACGCATTGGCGCAATAGCCGTGGTAATTCTCCGCGGCAGAACCGTCGACGAGATCGCGATCGCATTGAGCCTTGTGTCTGCACAATGCGCAGACCCGCTCCATGTCGCGCAGCAGCAGCGGCTGCGCGCGGCCGAACCCTTCCGCGCTGATGCCGAGCTGCTCCAGCATCTTTGGCAGCTCGTCGGCGGCGTGGCGGCCGTGACGAACCAGTTCCTCCAAATCGTCCGGAGCAATCCTGAGATCACTCGCGATCCGGTCGAAATCGGCGCGGTCGAGCTGCCGAAGCTCATTCAGTTCGCGGCGATGTTTCAGCCAGCCGGCGAAGGATTCGATGAGGTCCTGAACCACGGGATAGGGTCTGTTCGCGGTACTCATGCGAGGCTCCATTGGGCTCGTCCAGTTGGAGCCGAATAGAGCACAATGGTGCATATGTACGTTGCGTTGGATCAAATGCAGCACTCGTGTCCGGGACGGCTGCAGCGTAAGAGAGCTACGCGAATTTCTCCGCGGCCCACGCATACAGGCTGCCCGGGATCGGTGGCTGGCCGCCGCGGCCTTTTGGCGAGATGTGGAGACCGATGATCTCGGGATTGGTGAGGAGACCGAGATAGCTCGATGGCTCGAAGAAAAGCTTCGGCTCGGCATGCACGGCATAGAATGACTGCTTCGGCAGAGCGTTCTGCAATTCGCCGGTGCGGCGAGCGAGCGCGGTGAGCGCCGCGGGCCCGAAGATCGCAACGCGAATGTCCGAGAGACGGTTGGAGCCGCCGCGCAGCCGCCGTATCGCAAAGATGAGGCGATGGCGCAGCGACAGCCAGTTCGGCGTCAGCTCCTCCTGCGCCATCAGCTCCTCGAAGGCGGCAACGATGCCGTGCTCGGGCGGCAGATAGATCACGGAGTTGCCGAGCTGGCGCGGCCGCTCCCAGGCGAAATAAGGCTTTGCCGGATCGATCATTGCGGGCTTCAGCAGCAGCACGTCGGCATCGAGCCAGAGGCCGCGGCCCTTCGCCATCAGCTTCATGCGGAAGAAGTCGCTGAACTGAAGTGTGGTCCAGTCGCGCCAGCTTCCGTCCGGCTGCGGTGGCCGCAACCGCTCGGAGAAGGCATGCGGCAGGATCGCTTCGGCATCCGCGTTGCCGACGCCGACGGGCAGGCCCGGAATGGTATCGAAGCTGTAGACCGTGACCTTGTGGCCGGCAGCTAACTGCGAACGCAGACAGGTCTGGCGCAGGGCGTCCATCGGGCCATGCCAGAAGGTGACGATGTCAGGCAGCATGCTGGGAAGCTTAGGAGATAATGAGGGCAAAGAAAAAGCCCCGGCGCGCGTCGCACCGGGGCTCCAAACGAGACTTGCGATCAGGCCCAGGCGCGCTCGCTCTTGAGCTTCTCCTCGTAAGTGTCGATCGAGGCCTTCTTCTCCATCGTCAGCCCGATATCGTCGAGACCGTTCATCAGGCAGTGCTTGCGGAACGGATCGATCTCGAACTTGACCTTGCCGCCGTCGGGACCGCGGATCTCCTGGTTCGGCAAGTCGATCGTCAGCGTCGCATTGGCGCCGCGCTCGGCGTCGTCGAACAGCTTGTCGAGGTCTTCTTGGGCAACGCGGATCGGCAGAATGCCGTTCTTGAAGCAGTTGTTGTAGAAGATGTCGCCGAACGAGGTCGAGATCACGCAGCGGATGCCGAAATCGAGCAGCGCCCACGGCGCGTGCTCGCGGCTCGAGCCGCAGCCGAAATTGTCCCCGGCCACCAGCACCTTGGCATTGCGATAGGCCGGCTGGTTGAGGACGAAGTCCGGATTCTCGCTGCCATCGTCCTTATAGCGCTGCTCGGAGAAGAGCCCCTTGCCAAGGCCGGTGCGCTTGATCGTCTTGAGGTACTGCTTCGGAATGATCATGTCGGTGTCGACATTGATGATCTTGAGCGGCGCCGCGACGCCTTCCAGCGTAGTGAACTTGTCCATGGTTGCGCTTCCCGGGGTGGTTCTGGGGAACCGCGTATGTATCGCGATCGGGCCCCGAATCCTAGGCCAAATTCGGCAGATCTGCCTTACCTCTCCCGCTTGCGGGAGAGGTCGGCGCGCCCCGGGCGATGCGCAGCATCGTCCCGCGCGCGCCGGGTGAGGGTTCTCTCCTCTGCGGGAGTCTCATTGCGGAGGCACCCTCTCCCCGACCCTCCCCTGCACGCGCAGGGCTGTCCCGGGAAAATCACACATAGATGAGCTCCAGCTGGTCGAGAGAGAACCTGGGCTTTGGCTTGCTGGGATTGACTGGCGGAGGCTTGT
>NZ_JADPKQ010000471.1:0-12852 GCF_023074015.1 Bradyrhizobium sp. 142 | reverse complement strand
TGCTTCTACCTGGCCGCGTGACCACTTCTGCCGCAGCACGATTGCGCCGCGCTGATCGTGGCCCACGATGTGGAACGAGTTCTTGCCGATATCGATGCCTATCACGGCGATCGCTGAGCTGAGTTTCTGAGACATGGCGTGCTCCTGTCTTGGGCGCCCCTTGCCAGCTTGTCGTGCTGGCAGGGCCGGAGCACGGCCGGACCATCCCATTAGCTGACCTCCGGCCGATTCACGGAAAATTTGGCATAGGTTACCCATGTCAGTCGGATATGAGCTGCCCAGGATTTCTTGCAACACGGTTCATCTCAGCAAACCGAGCCCTGTCATATGGGAATTGTGCGATGGGCAAGCTAAGTTGCGCCCTCCGCTGGATAGCTTGTTGTGCGGTCGTAAGCTCCCAAAGTCGGTCGACAGAAGCACAGTTAAGTGGTACAAGATGGCTATCCGTTTCTGCGATAAGTCTCTGTTATTGCTGTAGTTTTGTGATGTCGGCTCCAGTCCGCCCCTGGGCACCAAAACTACGATTTCGTGCGCCAAGCTACGATTTTGTGCGATGACGTTGCGTGAGAGCGCTGGCCTGCGGGTCCGCTTTCGCCGTCGTGTTCGTGACCTTTTCCTTCGGAGGGCAGCGGTCAACCTACGCCGCCAGCCAAGGGATCGCGTTGCTGTAAGAGTGCACACGATCTCTAGTCGCGGCGCGTAGGCGTGGCGTTTATCTCAGGCGGAAAAGTGCAGCGCATCCCAAAGGCTGCGCTTTGCTATGGAAGGGCATAGATCAATCTACTCATCATTACGCCTTAGCCGTCCAGCGACCCAATGAAAGCAACCCGCCAGGCGTCTGTTGCGACATCGTCAAACCAGTGTTATCCATTATTGCGTTGCAAACATGCCCGGAGCTGTGCCGCTTACCTCGAGCCAGGCACTCAACAACGCTACGCTGCCCTTTGGTTTGGCTCTCGCAAGTAAAGGATTTGCAGCTGTGCTCGAAGATCCGCATCTGCGCGGCGGCCTGAATGTCTTCGGGGCCGGCTAACCTATAAGGCTGTCGCCGAGAGTCTTGGTCTTCCCTTCTCGCCGATCGAACAGGCTGCGGCCTGATTGAAGAGGTCCCCTACCGGACGTTTTCTCGCAGACTTGGGCCACTCATCAGAGTGGCCCTTTTGTGCCGAGTATCAGCCACAGCTTGGAGGTGGAAGTCCTCTACGCAACTTTTGACAGCGAAGGGGTAGCGGGAGCTCGCGAAGCGCAAGGGCGTCAATACGCCTTTGGCTTTTTCAATGCGGGTGCGATGGAAGGGACGACTGCTAGTGCCTGCGCCGCGCTTCCAGCCAGCAGTTAGAGCTCACTCGCGGCGCGGTCGGGCACATCATCCTTCCAGCGTACCGATCCAAACGGGCGCTCCAGCATACGACGGATACGGATGGGCTCAGGCCCGATATGGAAAGCCATGGCCTTCTCATCTAATGCGCGCTCCGACCGTGTCCAGCGGTTGCGTTGGCGCAAATAATCCAGCCATGTCGGGCAGTGATAGCGCTCGGTCCACAGCTCGGGGTCGGCGATATCACGCGCAATCGACCAACCATAGGCGCCGTTGCGTTGCCGATAGAGCTGCACATCCTGCATGACGTTGTGGAAGGCTCGCGCATTTTCCGAGGCCACGCGATATTCGAGCTCAACCACCAGCGGGCCGCTCCGGTATGTCAGTGGGAGCCGCACCTTAGGATCGGCAAGCGTTTCTGCGTCCTCCCCGCGTTCGGTGAGGGCCGGCATGCGCAGCCAGAGCCCCAGCAGCGGCAAGAGCAGCATCAGTCCGGCAGAGGCGAGCAGCGTGATGTCCACACCGACGGCATCGGTGAGGCGACCCCAGCCCCAACTGCCAAGTGCGAGCCCTCCAGAGAACGCAGCCTGCCAGGCTGCAACGGATCGGCCCGCAACCCAGCGCGGCGCGGAAAGCTGCACGCCAATGTTGAACAGCGTCCACACGATGGTCCATACGGCGCCCGCCAAAACGAGAGCTGCGGCTGTCAACACCGAATTGTGACTGAGCGCCACCGCCGCGATTGCGCCGCTCATGGATAGTGTGCAGGCACGAACCGCAGCCTCGCCACTCACACGCCTGCGCATTTTGCTGATGTTGAGAGCCCCTACGACCGCGCCCAACCCGAACGCACCTAGCATGACGCCGTAAGTCTGAGCGCCCCCGTGCAACAGGTCGCGAGCGACCAGGGGCATTAGCGCTTGGAGCGCGCTGCCGACAATGCCGGTGATCATGGTCCGAGCTACCACAACCTTGATCGAAGGCGAATTGGCGATGTAGCGCACGCCCGAGACCATGGCGCGGCTCAGGTGTTCGCGCGGCAGCCGCGACGGCTCCGCGAAGCGCTTCCAGAGGAACAGCGCCACTAGCAGTGGTAGATAGAGGAATGCGTTGATCGCAAAGGCCGCGCCCGCACCTGCGGTCGCAACAACAATTCCTCCGACCGCGGGGCCAAAACTACGCGCGATGTTGTAGCTAATGCCATTGAGGGCAATCGCCGCCGGCAGCGTCTTTGGCGGAACCTGCTCGCTAACCGAGGAGCTCCAGGCCGGCCCCATCAATGCCATGCCGCCGCCGACCACAAAACAAAGCACCAGCAGCAGATCCGGCGTGGTAAGCCCCGACCAATCGAGCGCAGTCAACGCTGTCGCGCCGCAGAGCGCGATCGAGAGCGCAACGAGCGTCACAATCCGGCGGTCATACATGTCGGCGATGGCGCCGGCGGGCACAGCGATCAACATGACAGGCAGCAACAAGGCCGTCTGCACCAGCGCAACTTTATCGGCCGACGATGTCATCTCTGTCATCGCCCAAGCTGCGCCGACGCCTTGGATAAGTATACCGAGGTTCGACAGGAGGCTCGCAAGCCAGATCCGGCGGAAGGTGGGATAGCGCAGCGGCGCCGTCACATCGTCGACGCTGGAAGTCTGCAGATCGGAAGGTTCCGTCATTTGGATCCGCTGACCGTGCGCCACGACCTGACCGAGGTCAGTATTTGTCGGGCAGCGCTGAAGCCAGATTGGACGAGCGGTTCTGGCCCGCCCTCACAAATCTGAAATTCGCGTTGCGTGCCCGTTTCCGTTGCGAAATTGCTCCCGCTATCAGGGCCTGTCAGCATAATATCCAGATCTCGGAATAACTTCGTCGAGTGCTCAGGCAGCTCTTTAGCATTGCGCCAGCAACGGCCCGAAGCATTGGTCCAGCAACGGTCCGATTTGGACACCACAGCCATATCGGCAGTTGCATTTACTCTCAGATCTTCGCGACGTCGCTTCACTTGGCCCCCATTCCGGCTGTGGGAACAGCCATGATGCTCTAGCTTAGCGCGCGTTAACATCACGAGATACTACAAGAGCGCTGGTGATCGTTTCTCGCGATATGCCCGGATGGACGATGAAAAAAAGCGAGAAGCCTCGCAACAACGATTGCAAAGAGACTAACTTCAATCTCCGTCGGGAGCCTCTACGGGAATCGCAAAACCAGCCTTTACGCGATCCATGACCACCATTGTTTTGAAGCCCTTGATGTCTGGATTCTCGTAGAAGAATCGCCGGGTGAACTGCTCATAGTCTTCCATCGTCCGCGCCGTAATATACAGTAGGAAGTCCGCGTCCCCAGTGACGTAGAATCCGTTAACGACCTCAGCTGACGACCTGATCGCCTTCTTGAATCTGTCGATGATATCTGCGCGCTCACGCTCGAGGCTTACCAGCACGAGCATCTGAATCGGCCTTCCCACCGCCTTTGCCGAAACAATCGACACGTCCGCCTCGATGATGCCGTCGGAGCGGAGCCTCTTCAAACGTCTTTGGCACGCAGTTGCAGAAAGTCCAGCAAGTTCGCCGATGATCTCAGATGTCAGGCGATTGTTCTTCTGCACGATCTCCAGGATACGGGCGTCAGTTCGGTCATATTGCATAAGTCGGGGCTCCGTTGAATTCCACTGCCAAACGGCGAGGTCCTGCAGGAAACCGTCCAAACGACGGTGAAATGCGACGCAAATCTGTCTCTGACATTAGTATCCTGATTGGCAGCAGAATTTCAACAAGATGACCGCCAAGGACTTCGAAATGGTGTTGCAAGCTGCCCGACCTAAAAGTCCACCTCTGGTCGGGCTGGCTAAAAGGCATATCGACAATTTGCTCCGTCGAGATTTTATCGCGGGGGCTGCTCTGATCGATGGTCGCTGGATCGAGGGCAACCAAAGAGATGTTGTCATCGATCCGGCAACTGGCGAAGTCTTCGCTGAAGTTGCTCGTTGCGGCGCCGCAGACATGAATCTTGCGATCGACGCGGCGCAGCGATCATTTGCTCAATGGCGAGAGCTGCTGCCAGAGAGGCGGGGTGCAATTCTCAGGACTTGGGCCTCACTAATGCTCGCCCATACGGAGGAGCTTGCGGTCCTCATAACGAGCGAGCAGGGCAAGCCGCTTGCGGAAGCAAGGTTCGAAATTGGATATGGTGCCGGGTTTCTCCAGTGGTTTGCCGCAGAGGGGGAGCGCGCCTATGGCGAGACGATCCCAAGCCATAAGCCTGGAAGTCTGCTTCAGGTCAGAATGCAGCCCGTTGGTGTTGCAGCGGCCATCACTCCTTGGAATTTTCCTGTCGCTATGATTACGCGAAAGGCCGGCGCCGCTATGGCGGCTGGCTGCCCGGTCATCGTGAAGCCTGCGCCCGAGACGCCGCTCTCGGCTCTTGCCCTCGCGAGGTTGGCTGAAGAGGCTGGAGTTCCACGTGGCGTGTTTCAGGTGCTCGTGGGCAACCCGATCGAACTCTCAAAGCCGCTGTTGCGGGATGCTCGGGTGCGAGCCCTTTCGTTCACCGGGTCCACAGAAGTCGGGCGTTTGCTACTTGAGGGAGCCGCGCAGACAGTAAAAAAGGTCTCTCTCGAGCTCGGGGGACATGCCCCCTTCATTGTCTTTGATGATGTCGATCTCGATAAAGCTGTCAACGGTGCGATGGCCGCGAAGTTTGCCACGTCGGGGCAGGACTGCCTGGCGGCCAATCGCATCTACGTGCAGAGGGGCATTTATGGTGCCTTCGTCGAGAAATTTGCTGCGGCGATCGCTCCGCTCAAGGTTGGCCATGGCCTGGAGGCTGCGACTGATATCGGGCCGATGACGAAGTCGTCAGTGGCCGAAAAGTGCAGGGCTCAGATTAAGGATGCGGCGGCAAAAGGGGCACGGGTTATTTCTGCGAAGCAAGACCAAGTCTTCGGGCCTAACTTTGTCGTTCCAGCGCTGCTGAGCGATGTCACCGACGACATGCTCATTTCAAGCGAGGAGACGTTCGGTCCCATCGCCGCGGTACTTCCGTTCAATTCCGAAGAGGAGGTTCTGGCGCGGGCCAATTCAAGTGAAATGGGCTTGGCGGCCTATATCTACACAGACAGCTTGCGTCGGGCGCTACGACTTTCTGAGAACATCGAATACGGGATGGTCGGCATCAATACGGCCTCATTCACTGGGCCTCCAATTCCGTTTGGAGGTTGGAAGCAATCCGGGCTCGGTCGCGAAGGTTCGCGACATGGCATTCAGGAATTCATGGAATTGAAATACGTCTGCTTCGGCGATCTGGTAGCTTAGGAGAAATGGTATGAACGATATCAAGACGATCGCCGAAAAAGATCGCGCGACTGTTCTGCATCCTTTCACCCAACTTAAGGATTTTGCCACTGGCAGAATTGGTGATCCGACTATCGTCACGGGAGGAAAGGGTATCCGCATCGAAGACGCGCAGGGCCATAGCTACATTGACGGCTTTGCCGGTCTTTACTGCGTCAACATTGGGTATGGCCGGACCGAGGTGGCTGAGGCGATTGCACGGCAAGCGTACAAGTTGGCTTACTACCATACATATGCCGCCCACACGACTGATGAGCTGGCTATTCTATCGGATCGCCTCGTGCGAATGGCGCCAGGTAAGCCAAGCAAAGTCTTTTACGGGCTATCCGGATCGGACGCCAACGAAACGCAAGCTAAGCTTGTTTGGTACTACAACAATCTACGCGGTCAGCCGAAGAAGAAGAAGATTATCTCTCGCGATCGCGGTTACCATGGTTGTTCGGTAATTTCCGGTTCTATGACCGGCATGTCGTTCTACCATGATCACATGGACCTGCCCTTTCCAGGCATTTTGCACACAGGCGCGCCTCACCACTACTGGGGTGCCGAACCAGGTGAGACGGAAGAAGCGTTCTCTCGTCGACGTGCAGCCGAACTGGAAGAGATGATCGTGCGTGAGGGACCGGAAACGATCGGCGCCTTTATTGCCGAGCCGGTGCTGGGTACAGGGGGGATCACGCCGCCGCCTGACGGTTACTGGCGTGAAATTCAAGCCGTGCTTAGGCGGTACGACGTTTTGTTGATTGCCGATGAAGTGATTTGTGGGTTCGGCCGAACTGGAGCCGATTTTGGCAGCACGCTATATGGCATGGAGCCTGACTTGGTGACCGTGGCAAAGGGGCTGACGTCCGGCTATATGCCACTCTCGGCCGCAATCGTCGGCGAGAGGGTCTACGCGGTCATGGAAGAAGCAGCCGATCGTGTCGGCGCATTCTCTCACGGATATACCTATTCCGGTCATCCGATTGCGGCCGCAGCTGCTAACGCCGTCCTCGATATTGTCGAGAAGGAGCAACTACGCGACCGCGCGAGGACAGTTGGTTTGCATTTTATGAAGCGGCTGAAGGAGCGGTTCGCCCAGCTTGAGATCGTCGGTGAGGTAAGGGGAGTGGGCCTGCTTGGTGCCGTTGAGTTCGTTGCCGATCGCCAAACCAAACGACGTTTCGATCCGCAGCTCAAGGTGGGCGCCCGCGTGTCCAAGGCAGCGCGCGACAGGGGACTCATCGCGCGAGCAATGCCGCATGGAGACATTCTAGGTTTCGCTCCACCCCTCGTCGTTTCCGAATCTGAGATAGACGAGATCGTTGAAATCGCCTATCGCGCGACGAAGCAAGTGATGGACGAGCTTGCGAAAGAATCGGCAATTTGAAGCCGGTTCCTGTTTCCGATCTAAAATCGACCGCCTCTTCAATTCGCTGATCTTCGTCAGGTTTGTTGCAGCCGGAAGGAGAGGCGGCTGACGTCGCGAAGGAAGCTCCGCCGCAGCTCTAAATAGCTCGCCCACACAGGCAGCGTGGGAATCATGATGGTCGAGCTTACCGGAGCTTCTCGGTGGACGATCGTTGCGTCGTCTGCGTGACGTTGCCGCATGCTGGCGTCACCTGAAAAACCGGCTGCCGCCAGCCAGCGGCATCGCTGATATCTTGGTTTGAGAGCGGGCGTGGAGTGAAGTTAGGGTGCTTAGTTAGGGGGGCTGCCATGGCGCTCTAGCTCGATAGTGGAATTGTGGTTAGGAGAGCTGTTACGTGCAGCTTTTCTTCGGGAGCCGGTCATTCTTTGCCGTCTTTGTGCATCATTGAGACGCTAGACGGTGCAAATGGTGCCGACAAACGATGTAGTGGTGCGTCGGTTAGGGGAGGAGTGCCATGATCAAAGAGGATTGCGTTGGCCGCTTACATCGTGGCTCGGGCCAGCGTTCGTTTCTCGAGTTAATGGCTCCTTTGGGCGCGCCGTTCGTTGCGAAGGCTACCGCAGCCCGGGCGAAGGAAGAGCTTACCGCCAATGGGGAGATTGCACAAAAATTGGTTGCACTCCTGAATCGGGCCCGGAACTCTGCGAGAGTCGGACCGGGCATAAACCTTACAGGTCCGAGTGTGAATCGGCTCCAGCATTTGCCGACCAATCTCGTTCCGCTGCTCAGCATCACTGAGGAGAATTCATCCCAGGTGGTCGCTTGGGATGGCGCTCGGCTCGACGCTAAGCGCCCTGACGACGAGGTCAATGTAGATTATCTCCAGGAGCGCTGGCTGGCATGGCGGGCACAATGAATTCCATAGCAATCAACGGTCGGGCGGCATCCTCACGGCCTTGGCCCACGCGATGGGCTTGGCTGCTGGTGCCTGGAAGCCTCTTCCTCGTGGTGCTCTTTGTTGTGCCGCTCACGGGGCTGCTGTTGCTGTCATTTGGGATGCCGAACTGGACGCTGGCGAATTTCCTGCGCATTGGCGACACCCCTGTCTATCTGGTCGTGTTACGCAACACGCTGGAAATCAGTGTTACGGTGACTGCGCTCGCGTTCGTGCTTAGCTATCCCATCGCCTACGCCCTTACGACGAGCGGAGTGGCACTGCGCACCTTCCTGCTCATCGCAGTTGTGCTGCCGTATTTCACGAGTACTCTGGCTCGGACCTTCGCCTGGATTGTCCTCCTCGGGCGCAATGGCGTCGTTAACCAGTTCCTGCTCGAGCTCGGCTGGGTGTCCCAACCAGTCACAATGCTCTACAACCGATTTGGGGTGATTCTCGGCATGACCCACATTGTCATGCCGATGATGATCCTGCCGATGTACACGGTCATGTCCAGCATCGACCAGAAGCTTGTGCGCGCTGCGAGGGCGAATGGAGCGAGTCCACTCTCCGCTTTTCTCACGATCTTTCTGCCGCTCAGCCTGCCGGGCTTGATTGCAGGAGTTCTGCTCGTCTTCATCTATTGTCTCGGCTTCTACATCACGCCTGCGTTGATGGGTGGGCTGTCGGATGTCATGATCACGATGGCGATCAGCTCGCAGATCCTCGAGCAACTCAATTGGAATTTCGGCGCTGCGCTTTCTATGGTTCTTCTAGTCAGTGTCCTGGGTGTATTGTGGATCGGCTCGCGCTTCTTCCCCATTGAGCAGCTCCTGGGATTTTCCGACGGCAAGTCCGGTTCGAGCCTCGCCCACCGCCAAATGGGTGCCCAATTGTTGATGCGTATCGGCTCGGCGGCAAATGCGCTCGACCGCTGGCTCCCTTCGATGGGAGGGCGAAGTGTCCCGATCCTGGCAAGCTTTCTGGCCGTGCTTCTGCTGCTGCCAGTACTGATCGTCGCATACTTATCGTTCAGCGCTTCGTCCTACTTCGTCTTCCCGTTGCCAGGCTACTCGCTGCGCAACTACGAAGCCTATATTTTCGATACACTGTGGGTGCGCGCAACTCTCACCAGCATCCGAATTGCGCTGATGGCCGCCGGCATGGCGGCTGCCTTTGGCAGCATGATCGCGTTCGGCCTGTCGCGCGGTGGGATGCCCGGTCGCGGAGCCATGGTCGCCCTTGTGCTCTCGCCGATCATCATGCCAACGGTCATCGTCGCGATCGCGACCTATTTCCTGCTGGCGCGGCTGGGGCTGCAGGGCACGGAGTTCGGTCTGGCGCTCGGGCACGCGGTTCACGCCATTCCCTACGTGGTGGTGATTGTGGTTGCCAATCTGCGTGACCTTAACCCGAGCTATGAGCGAGCGGCCCGCAGCCTTGGCGCCGGGTCTTGGGCGACCTTCCGCACGATCGTTGCGCCGCTGGTCATGCCGGCACTCATCGTCGCCAGCTTCTTTGCCTTCCTGGCCTCGTTCGACGACGTTGTCTACGTGCTGTTCCTTGGCATCGGAAAGATCACGACCTTGCCGATGCGCATGTGGGAAGGAATCCGGCAGGATATCAGTCCCACTATTGCCGCGGTAGCCACGCTGCAGATGCTATTTGCGACGATTGTGATCGTCGTCGGTACCCTGCTGAGACGGCAAAAAAATACCTGACGGCCTGATTGGCCACGCAGGTCTAAACAACGACCAATGACGAATTTACTCCTAGGGAGCTGAAATGTTGATGAAAGCGACCGTGAGCGGCACTGATGTGAAAACCGGAGGCATTACGCTGCATAACCTGCAGAAGCGTTACGGTAGCGCAATGGCTGTTGACGATGTTAGCCTTTCCGTCTCGCCCGGCGAGTTCATCTCGTTGCTGGGACCGAGCGGATCGGGAAAGACAACAACTCTAATGATGATCGCCGGTTTCGAGATGCCGGACAGCGGTCAGGTTCTGCTGGATGACAAGGACATCACGCGCCTGCCGCCTCACCGTCGTGAACTCGGCGTGATCTTCCAGAACTATGCACTGTTCCCGCACATGACAGTCGCCGAGAACGTTGCGTACCCGCTTCGGATGCGGCGTATGGCAAAGGTGGAGGTCGAAACGCGGGTGCGTCGCATCCTCGATCAGGTGCATCTCGGTGCCTTCGCTTCACGCTACCCCCACCAAATGTCCGGCGGTCAGCAGCAGAGAGTGGCGATAGCGCGCGCCCTGGTTTTCGATCCGCCCGTTCTTCTCCTTGATGAGCCCTTGGGCGCGCTGGACAAGAAACTGCGCGAGCATCTGAGGAACGAGATCAAGACCCTGCACAAGGAGGTCGGCAAGACGATGATCTACGTCACGCACGACCAGGATGAGGCGCTCGCCATGTCCGACCGTGTCGCGGTGATGCACGAGGGACGAATCCGCCAGGTCTCTTCGCCGAAGGACATTTATCGCAGACCGGCCGACTTGTTCGTGGCGGGTTTCGTCGGTGAGGTCAATCTCATACCCGTCAAGCTGAGGTCTGGTATGGTGCACGGTCCTGCGGACAAAAAACTGCCCGCTCCGCCGTGGCAGGATGCCGACAGGGATGCAACGTTGTGCGTGCGGCCCGAACATCTGCGTCTCCAGACGAGCGCCATTGGTTCATCCGGCGGAATTCAGGGGCGCATCAGCGGCATGACGTTCGTTGGCGACGCGACCGTATTCGAATTCCGCAGCGAATCGGGATTGCAGCTGCTCTCGAAGGTGCTCAACGAATCCGCCAGAACCATGCCCGAGGTCGGGGACGCCTGCGTCGCGTCGTGGATTGCCAGCGACGCAACGATTCTAACGGAATAGCTTGCCTGACTGGGCCCCGCGCCTAACTGTGGTGCCGGTATGAAATCCACTGAGGCCGCCTCGCGGTCGAGAATGACCGCTAGCGCTGGGCTTTCGCCGGCCGTCTGCTTTTTCATCGCGCTGCCAGACGATCTACCGATGTGCTTCGGCGGCGGTTTGCGATCCAAGTAACGCGAGGAATCTATCCATGAACGGCGCCGAAAGTTTGGTTCGTACGCTAGTTGCGGGCGGGGTGGACACCTGCTTTGCAAATCCAGGCACGTCCGAGATGCACTTTGTGGCCGCTCTTGACCGCGTCGATGGAATGCGTTGCGTGCTTGTGCTCTTTGAGGGGATAGCTACTGGCGCTGCGGACGGTTATGCGCGAATGGCCGAAAAGCCAGCCGCCACTCTGCTACACCTTGGGCCAGGTTTGGCGAATGGTCTCTCCAATCTGCACAACGCTGCAAAGGCGTCCACGCCGATAATCAATATCGTGGGAGATCACGCGACCTACCACCGCAGCTATGATGCACCGCTCACGTCCGACATTGAGGGCGCAGCAAAGCCCTTCTCCAGCTGGGTCCGTACCTCGCCTGACGCGGGAAGTGTTGCGGCTGATGGTGCCGCGGCGATCGTGGCCGCGCGAACCCCGCCGGGTCAGGTGGCAACCCTTATTCTTCCGGCCGATACCGCCTGGAACGAAGCCGGTGACCCCGCTCCAGTGCCCGAACCACCAAAGCGGGCGCGGGCTTCGCGGGATTGCATAAGGGACATTGCCAAGGCACTTCGCTCTGGACAACCGTCAATGATGTTGCTCGGAGGGCTCGCGTTGCGGAAGCGCGCCCTTGATCTGGCGGGGCGGATATGTGCCAAGACTGGTGCGAAAATTATGGCGCAAACATTCGTTGGTCGCGTCGACCGTGGTGCTGGTTGCGTTCCGATCGATCGCCTTCCGTATCCGATTGACGAAGCGCGAGCGACACTTGCGGGACTTAAGCATATCATTCTGGTGGGTAGCCGCATCCCGGTCGCCTTTTTTGCCTATCCCGACAAACCAAGCTTGATGGCTTCCGAGGATACGGACTTTTTGACGCTTGCACGTGATGAAGAAGACGCATTGGATGCGCTTGAGAGACTTGCCGATGAATTGGATGCTCAATCAGTTCCGAGCCCGACCGCGAAGCTGGCGCCGCCTTCGCTAGCGACCGGAGCAATTGCCCGCGCCACCCTCGCACAGTCACTTGCTGCGCTGATTCCGGAAAATGCGATCGTGGTCGATGAAGCAATCTCGGCGGGAGCTGGCTTCTTTCCGGCTAGTTGGAATTCGCAGCCGCACGCGTACCTGCAGAATATGGGCGGTTCGATTGGACTTGGGATGCCAATGGCCACGGGTGCTGCGATTGCCTGCCCGAGCCGGCCGGTACTCGATCTCCAGGCTGACGGTAGTTCGATGTACTCCATCCAATCTCTCTGGACACAAGCGCGTGAAGGCCTGAACATCACTACGGTGATATTCAACAACAGATCGTACGATTCTCTGCGATATGAACTGGCCAAGGTCGGCGCGCGAAATGTCGGGCGCAAGGCGCTGGATATGCTAGATCTAAGCCGGCCCGACATTAGTTTTGTTGGTTTGGCCAGGAGCCTGGGTGTGCCAGGCGTTCAGGTGACCACAATGGAAGAGTTCAATATCGAAGTGGCTCGCGGCCTTGCGACGCCGGGCCCATATCTGGTCGAAGTGCTGATCGCCTGAGCTCGTCAGGGTGGTTGGTGGAGGTGAACGTCGGCTCGGTCGCTCGGCGACCGAGTTCCTTCGTGAGAGAGTCATCGTCTCGTCGTTCATCGGTGGTTCCTCCAATCGGGCTGGAACCCGCCGGCATAAGGCCGTCCGCCCGCGAAGGCGCTATCCGGTGGCGCGCGTGCGGTTGCCTATGATCTGAAATGGACCCCGATTTTGGGACCACGTGCTTAGTTGGAAGGGGCTGCTCCGTTTGATAGACGGAGCGCATGATGACGACGAAGACGAGACGCAAGATCGACGCGGCAC
>NZ_JADPKQ010000220.1:0-12981 GCF_023074015.1 Bradyrhizobium sp. 142 | reverse complement strand
TCTCAGTGCGATCGAGCTTGATCATCTTGGTCCTCCGAGGCTGGATGTTGCAATCTAATCCTACCTCTCCTGACCACCCGCCACCCATAGGATCTGAGGCGCGAGTGGCGCGATGCATCCGCATCGCCGGCCTCGCACCTCAGGATGACGGGATTAACAGCAATGCCGCTGTTGGCGATAACCGCGTCTTCGCCCGCGCCCTCAGCGCGGCGACAGGAACGGGATGATCATCGGCACGCGGCGGCAATAGGCGCCGTAGGCGTCTTCGCCGAGCTCCTTGGACAGGAACACCTCTTCCATCCGTCCCTTCTGCCACATGCCGAGCGAGATCAGGATCGCGCCGAGCATCGCGGTCACGGTGCCGACGGCGATGCCGGTCGCCAGCATGCCGGCGATCAGGCCGGTGTAGATCGGATGGCGCACGATGCCATAGGGGCCGGTGTCGACGACGCGGTGGTCTTCCTTGTGGGTGATGGTGTTGGACCAGAATTTTCCGAGATGCAGCCGTCCCCACCAGGTGAAGGAGATGCCGGCGATCACGATCAGGGCCGTGATGTAGACGCCGGTATTGCTGAAGACCCAGAGCGGCTTTTCGCCCAGCACTTCGGCCGTCCACGGCGTGAATAGGATGCCGCCGATCAGGATCGGCAGGCGATAGCGGCCGGACTCCAGCGTCATCACCTGCTTCTGGGTGCGGCCCTGCCAGAACGAGGCGCCGACCCAACTTGCAAGCCAGGCGAGCCAGATCAGCGCGAGCAGTTGTGTTGGCCAGGTCGTGGTCCAACCACCCCAGGCGACAGAGAGAAGCTTGCTGAAATCGAAGGACATGCGGAAAGGTTCTTTGGGTTGGGCGGCAGCTCAGCTGGCGCGCGAGGAGAGCGCGTGATGCTCGATGGCGCCGGTGGCGGGCTTGCCGCCGCGAGCCAGCAGGTGGGTGATGGTTTCGCGCAGCACGGGCTCGATCGGGCGCGGCGAATAGCCGAGCTCGGTGCGCGCCTTGCCGATCGAGAGGTCGCTCGCGGCGAGCGCAATGCGCACGCCCTCGGCGGTGCCGTTCGGCGGCCGGCGCGTGACGTGATCGGAGATGTATTCGAGCATGATCGCGGAGAGCTCGGCAATCCTGCTGGGCACGACGACCGGAAACTGCCGGCGGCCGCTCATCGCCGACATCATCCGCAGAATGTTGCCGAGCGGGACGCAGTCGCCGCCGAGGATGTAACGCTGGCCGGAGCGGCCGCGCTCCATCGTCAGCACCAGGCCCGTGGCGACGTCGCGGACGTCGACGAGATTGACCAGGAAGTTGAGGTGTGGCTGCACCTTCTTCTGCAGGAAGTACCACAGCATCGCCGTCGGCGGCGTCAGATTGTGGTCGGCAGCGCCGATCGGCATGGTGGGCGTGCCGATGACGAGCGGGAAGCCGGCAGCCGCAGCCTTCGCCGCATGATGCTCGGCGAGCGACTTCGATCGCGTATAGGCGCCGGGCATCGCATCGGCCGGCTGAAGCGCCTCCTCGGCGGCAACGCCGCCCAGGTCGGAATAGGGGAACAGGATCGATTCCGTCGAGCAATGCAGAAAGCGCGATACGCCGCGCTTCATCGCGGCCGCGAGCACGATTTCGGTGCCGCGGCAATTGACGTCGTGAAAGGCCTGCTTGTTGGCGACCCACATCCCGGGCAGGCCGGCGAGATGATAGACCTGATCGACGCCGGCAAGCGCGGCATCGACCGCGGCGCGATCCAGCACCGAGCCATGGGCATATTCGACGTCAGCGTTCGCCGTGGCCGGTGGACGGACGTCGACAATACGCACCCGCTGCCCACGGGCGCGGAGCGCTTCGACCAGATGCTGTCCGATGAACCCACTGCCACCGGTAACCAGTACGAGAGTCATGAAGAAGGTTTGCTATTCCGCTCTGGAAGTTATCGGCTCGAAAGAGAATTGGTCGGAAGAGGCGCCAGAATCGCGGCAAGGTCGCGACGGAAGCCCAATGCAATGAATAATTTTGCCATGACAAACATCGGTCCAAGCAGAAAATGGCTGGGGTTGTCGGCCATCGACGGTTTCCGTTCCTCAAAGACCCGATGGCCGATGATCTGCGCTGCGACGCCGATCGCAATCAGCACGGCAAAAATCGACCACATCATGGCGATCGAGACCTGATTGCCGATCGCGGTTGCGACCCAAAGTAGCACAATCATCGCCGCCAGGATGCCGAGGCCGATCCCGGCGTCCAGCATCAGCCAATAGACCAGCACAGGCAGAGCCAAAATCACCGCAAGGCTGACCTCGATCCCGAACACGTCGAAATGCACCAGCGTCAGCGGCAGCACGGCGCCGGTGAAGAGCAGGAGGATTCCGACCACGTGCATCGCGCAATTCCAGGGATCGCGATGATATTCGACGTAATCGGCCAGTTGGCGTTGAAAGGAGCCGGCCATCTTGGTCTCGTGCAGCATGGAGGTCGGGAAGGGCGAAAAAAGCCTATAGCATCTGACCGGGCAGTGCACAAACCGGCGCTTTTGTCGCGCAAGGCCGTAGCGTTGCGCCGTGGACAGGCTGCAAAATGGTCAGGACTTCAAAGGGTTCCGGTCGCCGCCTGGGTGCGTGCGCTCAATGCTTCTTGGGCTTTTTCGTCGCAGGTGCAGGCGTAGCGGCCGGCCGCGCAGGCTCTTCTTCCGGCAGCTTTGCAAAGGTCAGGATCTGCAGCTGTGCATTGACAGCCGAGGTCGGCCGCGCGCGGTCGAGAAACTGCTCCTCGCCGAGGCCGATCGGGTGCAGCCGCTTGGTCGAGATCTTGAAGGTGTTGACCAGCACGTCGCGGATTGCGTCCGCCCGGCGCTGGCTCAGGATCGCGTTGGCCTCCCGCGTCTTCGTATTGGATTCGACGCGGCCGACGATCAGGAACGTGTACGGCAGCAGCGAGGCATGAACCAGCGCGTCCGCGAGGCGGCCGACGGTCTGGTAGGATGCCGGCTGAATGATCGGCGTATCGGCGTCGAACTGAATCTGCGCGGTGAAGGCCGGCAGATTGGCAAGGTCCGGCGCGATCGGCGGCCGGTTCACCGGGCCCGGATCGTTCTTGATCCTGGCCTTGGCCCGTTCCATCACCTGCAGCTTCAGCGCGGGGATGTCGATTTCGGCGGCCTGCTCGAAATGATTGAGCTTGCCGACGATGTCGTCGCGGGTCGGCGGCGCCGGCTGCGCGCTGGCCGTCCCCGCGAGCAGGGCGAGGCCGAGCACGAGGCCAATTCCGGCGGTGGCAAGCCCGGTTGCGCGCATCATCGGTATCCCGCGTCGTCGACGGCCTTCAGGCAGTTGTTGCTGATGCCCTTGGGGGTCGAGACCAGGCAGGGGACCGCCTTGCTGGTCTCCTTGGTCGAGCCGTTGCAGACCTTGACGATCTCGCGCTGGCAGGCGTTCGCCACCGTGACACGGGCGGCGACGCGCTTCTGGATGGCGTCGAAGGCGCCGAGATAATCGCTCTGGCACTGCTGGGAGAGCACGTCGCGGTTGCGGGACAGGCACTCCTTGAGGCGGGTCGAGTCAGGATTGACGCCGCGGCAATTGGCGACGATTTCCGCACCGCAACTCTTGGCCAGCAGCCCGATCGAATCGCCAAAGCTCATGGTCTCCGCCGCCGCAAGCGACGGCATACCCAATGCCAGCACGATGAGTGAAATGGAGCCCCGGACCATGGGCGCATCTGATACGGGGAAGTTCGCGGTGGTCAAGGGGCGTGGAGAGAAGAAAGGCGGCGGCGTAACGCCGCCGCAACACGGCAGGCCTCACGCCCGCTGCACAAAACTGTCGACGACCTTCTTTTCCCCCGCCTTGTCGAAGGCGATGGTGAGCTTGTTGCCGTCGACCTTGGTGACGCGGCCGTAGCCGAATTTCTGGTGGAAGACGCGGTCGGAGAGCGAGAATTCCGAGGTCGTGCCGGTGGATTTGGCGACCAACTCGCCCTCGATCGTTAGGGGCCCGCGGCGGCGCGAGGAGAAGCTGCCGAAATCGGGCGAGGACGAAGACGACGAAAACGACGAGGCCGCTTCCTCGAAGCCGCCGCCATCGCGGCCTTGTCCCGTCGCCTGGCCCCGGTTGCGGTTGGCTTGGGAGCGATTGGCCTGGGCGCGCTGCCAGCCCGGGGTCGTATAGCTGGAGCCGAACGCCTCCATATCGTCGAAGCGCGAGGCGCCGTAGCCGCCGGTGCCGCCCCAGGCCGAGCCGCCCTTGGATTCCGTGATCTCGACATTGGCCGCCGGCAATTCGTCGAGGAAGCGCGAGGGGATCGTGGTCGACCAGGTGCCATGGATGCGCCGGTTGGTCGCAAAATAGATTTTCGCGCGGCGGCGGGCGCGAGTCAGGCCGACATGGCCGAGCCGGCGCTCTTCCTCGAGCCCGGCGCGGCCCTGTTCGTCCAGCGTGCGCTGGCTCGGGAACAGGCCTTCCTCCCAGCCCGGCAGGAACACGTTGTCGAATTCCAACCCCTTGGCCGAATGCAGCGTCATCAGCGACACCGCGTCGTCCTCGGCGCCGCCGTCGCGGTCCATCACCAGGGAGATGTGCTCGAGGAAACCTTGCAGGTTCTCGAACTCCTCCATCGAGCGCACGAGTTCTTTCAGGTTCTCGAGCCGTCCCGCGGCATCCGCCGAGCGGTCCTTCTGCCACATCTCGGTATAGCCGCTCTCGTCGAGCACGATCTGGGCCAGATCAGTGTGCGCGGTGATCTCGCGCTGGGCGCGCCAGCGGTCGAACTGGGCGACCACATCGCGCAAGCTTCCGCGCGCTTTCGGCTTCAACTCGTCGGTCTCGACCACGGCACGCGCAGCCTCGAACAAGGGAATGCGGCGCTTGCGGGCGTGGTCGTGCAGCATCTGCACAGTGGCATCGCCGAGGCCGCGCTTGGGCACGTTGACGATGCGCTCGAAGGCGAGATCGTCGGCAGGCGAGTTGATGACGCGCAAGTATGCGAGCGCATCGCGGATTTCGGCACGCTCATAGAAGCGCGGACCGCCGATGACGCGATAGGGCAGGCCGAGCGTGACGAAACGATCTTCGAACTCGCGCATCTGGTAGGAGGCGCGTACCAGGATCGCGATCTCGTTGAGCTTCTCGCCCTGGCGCTGCAGCTGCTCGATCTCCTCGCCGATGCCGCGGGCTTCCTCTTCCGAATCCCACGAGCCGGTGACCGTGACCTTCTCGCCGTCCTGGTCCTCGGTGCGCAGCGTCTTGCCGAGCCGGCCTTCATTGTGCGCGATCAGATGCGAGGCGGCGGCGAGGATGTGACCGGTCGAGCGGTAGTTGCGCTCCAGGCGAATGACTTTGGCGCCGGGAAAATCGTGGTCGAAGCGCAGGATGTTGTCGACCTCGGCGCCGCGCCAGCCATAGATCGACTGGTCGTCGTCGCCGACGCAGCAGATGTTTTTGACGTGGGTCTTCTCCCTCTCCCCGCTTGCGGGGTCGCGACGAGCTTCGCTCGCGCTGAGAGGGTCGGGCTGAGGGGATATCTCCACGAGCGCGGTGCTTGGAGAGTCCCCCTCACCCGCATCGCTTGGCGATGCGACCTCTCCCCGCAGGCGGGAATAGGTAAGAGAAGAGGGCGCCTGAGACAACAGCCGCAGCCAGAGATATTGCGCGACGTTGGTGTCTTGGTACTCGTCAACCAGGATGTATTTGAAGCGCTGCTGGTACTGCCGCAGGATATCCGGGTGTTCGCGGAAGATGCGGATGTCTTCGAGCAGCAGGTCGCCGAAATCGGCCGCGTTCAAGATCTTCAGCCGCTCCTGGTAGCTCGCATAGAGTTTGCCGCCCTTGCCGTTGCCGAACACCGCGGCTTCGCCGGGAGGCACCTGCGACGGCATCAGGCCGCGGTTCTTCCAGCCGTCGATCAGGCCGGCCAGCATGCGCGCCGGCCAGCGCTTGTCGTCGATGTTCTCGGCTTGCAGAAGCTGCTTGAGCAGTCGGACCTGGTCGTCGACATCGAGCACGGTGAAGTTCGACTTGAGCTGCGCCAGCTCGGCATGGGTGCGCAGGATCCGGCCGCCGATGGAGTGGAAGGTGCCGAGCCACGGCATGCCCTCGACGGCGTGGCCGAGCATCAGGCCGAGCCGATGCTTCATCTCCCGCGCAGCCTTGTTGGTGAAGGTCACCGACAGGATCTCGCTCGGACGGGCGCGGCCCTGGCTCAGGATGTGGGCGATGCGCGTGGTGAGCACGCGGGTCTTGCCGGTGCCGGCGCCGGCCAGCACCAGGACCGGGCCATCCAGTGTCTCCACCGCCTCACGTTGCTCGGGATTGAGCCCGGACAGATATTTCGGCCCCACCGAGGCACGCGCGCGCGCGGCAATGCCACCGGCAGCGGGCTGGTGGTCGGGGATGCTCTGGGCGGTGATCTTGCTCGGCTCGGTCATGCGAATCATTGGCCCACGATGGCACCGCGGGGTGGCGGAAGGGAGCCTTCATAACAGGGATTACCGCCTATATGGGGCGGCGGCGAGGGGTTTTCCACGTGCGCGGAACGTCGAATTGTTCCTGCGGAGGCCGCGAATTTCCACCTGTCGCCGGCCGGAACCATCGTTTCGAGGTCGAGATTGTCTGTAAGCGAGGCGTGGTCGTCAGGCGCGTCGATCGCAGAGAGACATCGAGATAGAGGTTCTGACCATGCTTGGCTGGGTCGTGACGTTTCTGATTATCGCACTTATCGCCGGTATCTTGGGCTTCGGCGGCATCGCCGGCGCTTCGGTCGAGATCGCAAAGATCATCTTCTTCATCGCGGTCGTACTGTTCCTGGTCTCGGCCGTCGTCGGCCTTGCCCGCGGCCGCACCAGGGTCTAACTGCGATTTAGCGAGGAGCGTGGTTCACCTCTCCCGTAGGGAGAGGTGAACCACAAGCGGCAGATGGCATCTGCCGTCACTTCGAGGGCATCGCGATGCTTCGGCCGATGCCCGCGGGTCGCGGCACGGTGCTGTGAGCTTTGGTGATCGCCGCGATGCGTTGCTGGACGTCGGGCGGAAACGGCGCTACGCGTCGCGCGTTCATATCCATGTGAAGCGACATGTTTTCCGATGTGGCCGACAGCCAGCCTTCCGCGGCGTGCCGGAGCTCCTCGAATGTGTGCAGCCGCTTATCATCGGCGTCCAGCAGCCACACCGAAACCCGCACGGGATCGCCGAGATGGATTTCGCGCAGATAACGCACATGGCATTCGGCGGTGAAGGTCGAGCCGTGGCGCTCCTTCATGTAAGTGGGACCGATGCCGAGCTCGAGCCAGAGCTGGTCGATCGCGCGGTCGAACATCACGTTGTAATAGGCCATGTTGAGATGGCCGTTATAGTCGATCCATTGCGGCTCGATCTGCATGATTGACGAGCGGAACGGCTCGGCAGCGGCAATCTCCGGCATGTTTCCATCCTGCTATCCGTCCGGTCGCTTGACTTGACCGGATAGATGTCCTTTGCCACGGTTCTTCTGTCGGGAGGAATGTCCGTGGGTACGACTATCACCAATAATCCGCCGCGGCCGGAGCCGAAAGCCCTCGCAAGCGCGCTGGAGCAGCTTGCCGCACGCTTCGGCAACCGCCTCATCACCTCGCAGGCCGTGCGCGAGCAGCACGGCCACACCACGACGTGGATCCCCAACCAGCCGCCGGACGGCGTGATGATGGCGCAGGAGACCACCGACATCCAGGACGTCGTGCGGATCTGCGCCAGGAACGGCGTGCCCGTCATCGCCTTCGGAACCGGCACCTCGCTGGAGGGCCAGGTCAATGCGCCAGCGGGCGGCATCTCGATCGACCTGCGCGACATGAACAAGGTGCTCGCGGTGCATGCCGAGGATCTCGACTGCGTGATTCAGCCCGGCGTCACCCGCAAGGCGCTGAACGAGCACCTGCGCGACCAGGGCCTGTTCTTCCCGATCGACCCCGGCGCGGACGCCTCGCTCGGCGGCATGGCCTCGACCCGGGCGTCCGGCACCAATGCGGTGCGGTACGGCACCATGCGCGAAAGCGTGCTGGCGCTGAAGGTCGTGCGCGGCGACGGCGAGATCATCACGACCGGCACGCGCGCAAAAAAGTCCTCTGCAGGCTACGACCTGACGCATCTGTTCGTCGGCGCCGAAGGCACGCTCGGCATCATCTCGGAATTGACCATCCGCCTGCGCGGCATCCCCGAGACCATCGCGGCCGGCGCCGTGTCGTTCGAGACAGTGCATGGTGCGTGTCAGGCGGTGATCCTGGCGATCCAGACCGGCATTCCCGTAGCGCGCATCGAGTTGCTCAATGCCGCGCAGGTGACGGCCTGCAACGCCTATTCCAAGCTGACTCTGCCGGAGACGCCGCTCCTGCTGATCGAATTCCACGGCAGCGAGATCGAGGTCGCCGAACAGTCCAAGGCGTTCGGCGAGATCGCGAAGGAATGCGGCGGCGGCGATTTCTCCTGGACCACCAGACCGGAGGATCGCACCAAACTGTGGCAGGCGCGGCACGATGCTTACTGGTCGGTCAAGGCGCTGCGGCCCGGCGACAGCATCGGCGTGGTCGCGACCGACGTCTGCGTGCCGATCTCGCGCCTGGCCGAGTGCGTCGGCGAGACCGAGGAGGATCTGAAGCGGCTCGATCTGTTGTCGCCGATCGTCGGGCATGTCGGCGACGGCAATTTCCACTGCTCGCTGGTCTGTGACACCAATGACGCCGACGAGATGGCGCGCGGCGAGGAGTTCATGCATCGCCTGGTCGAACGTGCACAGGCAATGGACGGCACCTGCACCGGCGAGCACGGCATCGGCCAGGGCAAGCAGAAATATCTTGAGGCCGAACTCGGCCCCGAAGCGCTGGACGCGATGCGGGCGCTGAAGAAGGCGCTCGATCCGCAGAACATCTTCAATCCCGGCAAGATCGTGCCGCAGGTCTAGCGGCAGGCAGCGGAACTTTCGGCAGGCCAGCCAGTTCCAATTCCCGCAAGTTCCGCTGCCTGCATGGCGCGGCTCTGCGGGAGGGTGCGATGTTGCGACCGGTCATTGGAATTGCTGCGATGGCGCTTGCCTGCATGCTTGCAGGCGCGGCTCTGGCCAAGGGCGGACACGGCGGCGGTGGACACGGCGGCGGCGGTCATGGCGGGGGCGGGCACGCCGGCGGTGGGCACAGAGGCGGTCATGGCGGTGGGCATTTCGGCGGCGGCCATTTCGGCGGTCACGGTTTTGCGCACGCGCATGGCGGCGGCGGGCATCATGGCGGGATGCGGTTCGCAACCGGAGCCCGACATGGTGGCCCGAACTTCGGTCAGATCCGCAATGCGGGCGTCCGTCCTGCGAATTTCCGCAATGCCCTCAACGCGCACTCCAGCGCCTTCCGCAGCGGCCGGCTGATCAGCAATCCGGCGGCCCGTGCCCAGATCGCAGCCGCGGCCGCACTTGCCGGCTGGCATGGCGCAAGCAGCGGATGGTGGCAACATGCGGGGGGCGGCTATGGCTGGGTCGGACCGCTGTTCTGGCCCTTCGCCTATAACGACCTCTACGACTACACGATCTGGGGCGACGGTCTCGGCTTCTGGGGCTACGGCTATCCGGACATCTATGCCGGCATCTTCGGCCCCTATGGCTATGATGGTCTGTCGGCCTATCTGCCGCAACGCCCGCAAGGACGACGGCGCGCGCGGGGCGTTGCGCTCGATCAACTGTGCGGCAGCGACCGCCGCGAGATCACCGGTCTGCCGATCGACCAGATTGCAGCCACTGTGCAGCCGACGGATGCGCAAGGCGCAAGCCTCGACGACCTCGGCAATGCCTCGATCGAGGCGGCGGAGCTGATCCGCGCATCCTGTCCGACCCAGGTCGCGGCGACGGCGCCCGGTCGGCTGGCAGCGATGCAGCAGCGCGTCGAGGCTATGGAGAAGGCGGTCGATCTCGTCCAGCCCGCACTCGACAAGTTTTACGGTTCGCTCACCGACGAACAGAAGGCCCGCTTCAATGCGCTCGCCGAGGATCAGCGTCGTGCGACGGCATCCAACACTACCAACGGCTCGCTGGTCGGCAATTGCGGAGCGCCTGCGGCGCTTGACTGGCCCGGCGCCGAGATCGAGGCGAGGCTTCACCTGGATGACACGCAGCGTGCCGCGCTCCAGGTCCTCCAGGACAGCAGCGCAAGGGCCAACACATCGCTGAAGGCGGCGTGTCAGCCCGGCGACGTGATGACGCCGCCGGCGCGCATGGCCGCGACCCGCAAGCGGCTCGACGTGATGCTGGACGGGATCAAGACGGTCCGCGCCGCGCTTGAGGATTTCTACGCCACGCTGAATGACGAGCAGAAGGCGCAGTTCGAGGCGATCGGGCCGCGGCGCACGTCCTGAACGCACCGATCCACCGCCGCGGCGGAAAAACCGCCTCGCCGATCTCGGCCTGGTTGTCTATGCTGGCTCCGCTGAGGCGCAATAATACGGTGGCTGGAAGACCACGGGTGGCGGGGATGAAGTGGTTCGCGAGGCAGAAGCCGGGCGACATCTGGGACGAAGCGATCGAGTGGCCGCTGGGCGATATCGAAGCCGCCGAGCGCATCCGCGCGATCTGTGAGGCTGCAATGGCGAGTGCGGCGGGCGCGGGTCGCTACAACAAGCGCGACAGCGAGCGCTACGAGCGTGCGGCGAAGGTCGCAATGGAAATCGCGATGAAGATATCGGACGGCCTGATGCGCGACGATGCGGTCCGTCGCATCGTCGACCTTTGCATGAAGGCGAATGACCTCAAGACCGCGCAGATCCTGTTTCGCGCGATCCACGCCAGCTGGATCCGCGAAACGGTACAGCGAGATTATCCGACACTGGCGTAGAGAGGGCTGACTGTTGCCGCATTGAAGATGCGCTCCCTCCCCCGCTTGCGACCGCTTGCGGGGGAGGATTGGGGAGAGGGTGCTTCCGTAATCGAGAACCTCCAAGAGGAGAAAGCCCTCACCCGGCGCTGCGCGCCGACCTCTCCCGCAGGCGGGAGAGGTCGCAGCGAGTTCGCGGCTCAGCCGGTGTGACTCAAAGCTATTCCGCTTTCGCAAGCTTGCGCACGGCTTCGTCGACGCTGCGAAACACGTGTTCCCTCGGCAGGGCATCGAACAGCTTGAAGCGTTCGAACGCGTCCTGTGCGCGCACCGATTCCAGCCGCGCCAGCGCCACCGTGACGCCCTGTTCACTACACGCCTTGAAGATTTCGAGCAGGATCTGCGCGCCGGTGAAGTCGATCTCGACCATGCCGCTCGCTTCCAGCACGAGAAGCTGCGGGGCCGAGGTGCCGAGGACCCTGGTCACTTCGCTGCGGAAGTCCGGCGCGTTCAGGAACGACAGCGGTGCCTGGAGACCGATCACGGCAACGCCGGCGACGCGCTCGCCGGCGACGTGCGGATGGGCTGGCCACCAGACCGTGGTGCCCGGCACGCGCTCGAACTCGACCAGCTTGGCGCGCGTGATGCTCCAGATGCCGTACAGCAGCGACAGCACGATGCCGAGGAACGCGCCCTGCTGGATCGGCAGCACGATGATCAGCGCGGCGGTGGCGATGATCAGCAAGAACTCGCTGAAGGACTGACGATAGATAGTGACGATCTGCTTGAGGCGGATGATCCGCAGCGCCACGAACAGCAAAATGCCGCCAAGTGCGGCATCCGGCACGTGCCGCAGCAACCCCGTTCCAAACGCGAGCAGCGCCAGTACGATTGCCGCGGCGGCGAGGGCCGAAAGCTGCGATTGCCCGCCGGTCTCGGCGACGATTCCCGTCCGCGGCGGGCTGGCATTGACCGGAAACGCGCCGAACAGGCCAGCCAAGACGCTCCCGGCGCCGGCGCCGAGGAAATCGCGACCGACATCGGCAGGCTTGTCGGGATCGGACGGGAACGACCGCGTGGTGGCCGCGGTCTGCACCATCACGACCACGGTGATCACGAAGGCGAGCGGCACCAGGCGCACCCATTGCTCCGGCGCAAGATCAGGCAGAGTCGGCCGCGGCAGCGTGCCCGGCACGCTGCCTACGACGTTGACGCCCTTGCTCTCGAGGCCGAGGCCGATCACGGCCAGCGTCGCGGCGACAAGCCCGATCAGTGCGCCCGGAATTTTTGCGCTCACCTTCTCGGAGAGGAAGACCACGGCCAGCACACCAAAACCGATGCACAGCGTGAAGGGATTGGTCCGGCCGAGCTCGCTTGCGAGCACGCCGATGCGATCGAGCGTCGGCCCGCCCGGCTGCTCCAGCCCCAGCACGCCCGGCAGTTGCGACACGATGATGTGGACCGAGATGCCGGCGAGGAAGCCGACCATCACCGGCACCGACAAGAGGTTGGCGATGCCGCCGAGGCGGAAGGCGCCGCCGGCAAGCATCATGACGCCCACCATAAGCGCCAGCGCGATGGCGAGTCCCTGATATTCCGGCGAACCGGAGACGGCGAGTGCGGCAAGCCCGCCGGCGAAGATCGGCGTGACCGTGGAGTCGGCGCCGCAGGACAGGAAGCGGTTGCCGCCGAGCAGCGCGAAGCCGAGCGAGCCCGCCATGAACGCGAAGAAGCCGATCTGTGGCGCAAATCCGCCGAGCCGCGCGGTCGCCATCTGCTCGGGGACGGCAATCGCTGCAAGTGTCAGCCCCGCCAGGAGGTCGCCGGGCAGCGAATAGGACGCCAGTGATCGGAACAGCGGCCATGCAGCCTTGGCGTGATCGTCGTGCGGCATCGATGTGGAGTCCCCGGAAAGCATGTCAGTCGATCAGACTACAGCATTTCCGGGATGGAAGGCGGCAGACCGCGCAACTCCTGGGCCATCAACAGAAATGTCCGGGTGATGATTGGCTCTCTGCGGCCTTTCTGTCGTCATTGCGAGGAGCTCTTGCGACGAAGCAATCCAGAATCTTTCCGTGGAAAGACTCTGGATTGCTTGTGCGCCAGGCAAGCTGGCGCGGTCCAACCGGTGGAAGTCCGGTCCGGGTAAGCCGTAGCGGGCGCCCGGTAGTGAGTGTTGCGGTGT